>NZ_JAPQLK010000107.1:0-2495 GCF_028981785.1 Wolbachia endosymbiont of Drosophila leontia | reverse complement strand
CCAGTATTGGTCTAATTTTTTCAAATTGTTCTTTACTTATATCTCTTGGATAGCTTTTTTGCATAGATATACCTCTTTCTTAACTATGCTTATTTTACCTCATATTTTCGAGATCCTTAACAGGTTCTAAGAAATCGCTTTACTAACCACAGTATGTTTGGGTCTGTTATCCGTTCCTTCAAGCATCTCATTAGCCATTTGTGCTGGACATTATCAAAGAATTTCTTGATATCAACTTCTACTACATAGTTAGTTGGTCTGTACATAACTGCTTTATTTAGTGCATTTACCGCTTGATGACAGCTTCTACCAGGACGAAAACCATATGAGTTATCCAGAAAGTTAGCTTCATAAATATTTTCTAATATCTTCTTCAGCATTATCTGGACTAACTTATCTTCTGTTGATGGTACCCCAAGTCCGCGTTTCTCTTTGCTTCCAGCTTTTGGTATATATACTCTTTTCACTGGTTGCGGTTGATATTGCTTTCTTTTCATACTATCCACCAGAGTGTTAAGCTTCTCTTCAAGATTTTCTCCATACGCTTCTACTGTCACCTGGTCTATACCGCATGCTTTGTTATGCTTTAGCTCTTTATAACATTCAGCAAGATTCTCTGCGTTTATCAGATGAATTAACGATGTAAATTTCAATCGTTTATCTTGCTTGGCTCTTACTGCTATCTGATTTAGTTTTCTTTGCACGTTATTCCAACCTCCGTTGTATTGGCATAGCAATTCCTAAACCAGTCACTATATTGCTGACCGCTTCCCCTTGTATGTGGCTTTCCCACACTCTGAGTACTATCAATCAGTCCGACTTCCTTTATATCTTCCGTCAGTACTCGCCTTTGTTGACTTGTTCCAACGTACCTTAATAGGAATACAAAGGATCTCCCAAGTTTACGTAAACTCCATCTCAACACGTGATACGGCCTCAGATCTCGATAGAGTGAGTGATAACTTGCCCTATTGTTACCCTTCTTGCTGTCTTCCACTATATGCAACGTGTCGACCTCTATGACATCGAGAATTTCGGGACTCAATACCTTCACTTTCGTTGTACCCTGTGTTGTCCATTCCACTAGCTTTACTACGCTCGTTACCTTACGCAGCATAGTAGTTTGTTCCAAGCTGCTGGCTAGGCTTTGCCTGGATTGGATTTTCACCAACTGGACTTTACGCACTTTGCTTGGCGCACGCATGTTCCTCCTTAAAAAGTTAATTAAATAAAAGTCTATATCGGCTTTTACATAACTAATTTCTTTGTATGGTGCTATAAATAGGATTAGCTTTGATAAGAATCTTTTCTGTGTTCAATTGAAGTAATAACTACTGTATGTTCTGGTACATCTATATAATAAAGTATACGATAGGTACTCACCCGTAGACTACGTTGCCCACTTAAGTTATGCTTTAATGGCTTTCCAAGTCCAATTGGATCAACTGTTAGACGCTCCATTATTGCCTTCTTAATCATTAACTTTACTTTTGCTGGAAGAGCCGGAATGTCTTTCTTTATAACAGATTCTGAATAGTCTATATTGTAAGGCTTAATCCCAGAAGGCATCTCGATGTTTAACCCTCTTTTCTTTATAGCGTTCGTCAGCAATCTTAGATAATTCCATATCTTCAATTTCTTCTTCCATTAATTCAGTTAATAACTTTAAAACGGACTTGTCTTGAGATTGTGCTACACTAACAAGTAAACCAGTTAACTGCTCTATGGAATTTGTACGAGCTTTAGAATCCATATTAACTATATACCTACAACTTCTTATATTTTAACATTTTTATGTAATTTTGTCAACCATATTAGATCCCTAGAATCGTTTGTAGCAAGGCCATTTGATCAACGCCATTTATCTTTCTAATCATATTTTCAGCATCGATTTCTACCAGCTCATTACCGCCTATAGTAAGTTTATAGTAATGGGCAGCTACAGTACATTTCAGCGTTGCTTTCTCAGCAGGTTTCCAGTTACCAAAATCAAATTCTTTAAAAATGCCTCTTAAATTGATTATTACTGCTCCAATATCATTACTTCCACTACCTTGCATTCCACCTCTGAGCGTCAAAGATACCGAATTTCCATTTATCAACCCAAATAGCCGAAAGAGCTCTGTATCGTATTCAGCAAAAGTGAAATCTGCTTCAAGCTTTTCCATGCCCATGTCAATATTTATTGGAATATCCATACCACCAGCACGGTACTCTTCTGTTTTTATGGTAAGCTTTGGTAGCGTAATTTCATCTATTTTTCCTGCATAACCACGACCATCTACAAATACGTTAGAATTTCTCAGTATTTTGGGTAACACTTCGCTTTCTCCTAACTTATTAGAACCTGTTAAGGATCTCGAAAATATGAGGTAAAATAAGCATAGTTAAGAAAGAGGTATATCTATGCAAAAAAGCTATCCAAGCGATATAAGTAAAGAACAATTTAAAAAAATTAGACCAATACTGGAGAGTAGCAGAAAGAAAACAAAACC
>NZ_JAPQLK010000106.1:0-6117 GCF_028981785.1 Wolbachia endosymbiont of Drosophila leontia | reverse complement strand
ATCTGGCTATGAGTAAAGTTATGTTAAGTAGGGAATATGCTTGATTTACTGGTTTGTGGACAACCTCTTAGGCTACTTTCACATTGATATTGCTGAAGTTAGAGCACTTTCTTAATATAATCCTTATCTCCAAACAATAAACCTGCAAGTTTCTTAGCTAGACTTGGTCTTAATGTCAAAAAAACTTGCTTTTAGACACTAACAGTTATATATTTTGATAAATCAGGGTTGTATACAAAATGAAGAGCTTAAAGGAATTATCCTTAAGAATTAAGAATATTAAATCTGTACAGAAAACCACGAAAATAATGCAAATGGTTTCTGCAGCAAAGTTGTTACAAAGCCAAAAGAAGTTATTAAATTCAAAATTATATGTATCTAAGCTGCATAACATTATTTCTTCATTAATGCTATCAGTTGATCAAGAATTACTAGCAAAAATTCTAAATGTCAGTAACGACGGTTCTTACCTAGTATTCATTGTTGCGTCTGATCGTGGCTTGTGCGGCAACTTTAACTCTTCTATTGTCAAATTTAGTCAAGAGCGTGTAAATAAGTCAATCGCAAATGGCAAAAAAGTAGATATTGTATTTCTTGGTAAAAAAGCTTTTGATGTAGGTAAAAATAGACTTGACTCTAAAAGTATCTTAAAAATTGAAAATAGTAAGGGAATCACGTTAAAGCACGTAGAAGCTTTGGTTGATGGTATAGATTTAAGTAAATACGATAAAGTTAAAGTTTTTTATAGTAAATTCTATAATACCTTCACGCAAAAACCAATGTTGGAAACAATAAAACCATGGAGTAAAGACTCATCCTTGATTGATAGCTCTCTGGCTGGTCCAACAACAGATTACGGCTATGAGTATGAACCACAAAATATTGAATTTATTTTAAAATCTTTGGTTCAAGATTACGTTGTAATTGCTCTTTACTCTGCTTTACTTGAAAGTGCAACGAGTGAGAATAGTGCTAGAATGGTTGCTATGGAATCAGCAAACAGAAACACTAAAGAGATACTGAACAAATTAGCATTGCTTTATAATCGTTCTCGTCAAGCAGCGATTACGACTGATTTAATTGAAGTTATAGGTGGTGCAGAATCTTTATAGAAATCTAAGGAATAGAAAATGAATATATTAAATATTGCAGCAGATATTACTAAACTAATAAAAAAGCAAAATCAAGATGCGGAAGTTACAATATATGAAACTAATAAGACTTCAGTTTCTCAGCGTCTATCAAAAATTGAGCAAATATCACAATCTAAAAATTGCACTGTAGGAATCAGAGCTATAGCAGGTAAAAACAAAGCTGCGTATATTTCTACAAACGATTTGAATAATCTGAGTGATACAGTAAGCCAAGTGGTAGAAATGGCAAAGAATGCGCCAGAAGATCCTTGCATTAATTTTGCTGTAAATGGTAGTAATTATATCTCTTCTGCAGATTTAAGTATCTCAGATAATAATGTTGTAACCGTTGATAACCTAAAAGAAATTGCTGAAGCTGCAGAAAATTCAGCCCTTGCACATAAGAGTATCACTAATTCTGAAGGAGCCTCTTCTTCATACGCTTTAGTGAATACAGTATTATCGACTGTTTCTGGTTTTATTGGCTCGTTTAGTAAATCAACCTTTGCTAATCAGGTCTCTGTTGTTGCTGGAAGAGAAAGTGAAATGAAGGTTGGTTACGATTATGATATAGCATGTAATTTTAGTGATTTAAAGTTGCCAGAGTTAATGGGAAAAGAAGCAGCAAAAAGAGCAGTTGATCAATTGAATTCACGTACAATGAAAACTGGTAAATTTCCAGTTATTTTTGAAAAAAGAGCAGCAAAAGGGCTAGTAAAAAGTTTTGCTTCTGCTATAAATGGGAGCAGTATTATAAGCAACAGTTCTTTCTTGAGGGGTAGTTTAAACGCTCAGATTTTCAACGATAGAATTAATATTATCGATGATCCATTGTTGCCAAGAGGCATAGCATCGAGGCCATTTGATGGAGAAGGGATAACTAGCAAGAAAAATATATTTGTAAAAAACGGAATATTACAAAATTGGATTTTAGACTTATACTCGGCTAGAAAATTAGACTCAGAAACAACCGGAAGTGCAACTCGTGCAAGTAATGCTGCAGTTATTCCTGCAGCTAGTAACCTCTACATTGAGAATGGTAATGTATCGTTTGAAGAATTAATTCAGAAAGTGAAAGAGGGAATATATGTAACTGATTTATTTGGTTTTGGTGTTAATTTAATCAATGGCGATTACAGCCAAGGCGCTTCCGGATTTTTTATAGAAAATGGAAAAATAATGTATCCAATACATGAAATTATCATTGCTAGCAATTTGAAGGATATGTTTAGCAATTTAGTCGTTGCAGATGATCTAACTTTTTGTGGGCAATTTAATTCACCAACGATTAAAGTTAGCGAAATGACGGTTGCAGGTTCGCTTAACGATTAAAAATTTTATTTGCATTAAGTACAACAATTGTGTATTATTGTCATGTAATGTTAAGAATAGACTATGGAGTATAAAGGTTTAGTTTCAATAGCTAAGCTTAAAGCATTCTCAATCGTAATTTTAAAGTTTTTCATCACATTAGTAATGTTAATTAATAATTTAGGAGTTGTTTAAATGGAATTTGGTAATGTAAAATGGTTTAATGCCGAAAAAGGCTATGGTTTCATCAAGCCAGAAGGTAAAGGGGGTGACGTTTTTGTACATATTAGCACGTTGGAACGTTCAGGAATAAGGCCTGAGACACTTAAAGGAGAGAATAAAGAGAAGGGGATAAAAGGAGAAAGGGTGAGTTATGAGGTTAAAGAGGAGCGCGGTAGAAACGGAGAAGATAAAAAATCTGCAATAAATTTAAGATTGGAAGATTAATCTATTATGAAGTCTTTTAACAGGATTAACGTATTGTGAATAATTTTCATGGGATGGGTCTCCCAGCTTTGCTTACACAAGCTCTAGATAAAAATAATCTTTTCGTCCCAACTCCGATTCAAATACAAGCGATTCCCTTAGCGCTACAAGGTAAAGATATTCTTGGGTCTGCTCAAACGGGAACTGGAAAAACTTTGGCATTTGCTATTCCGTTGGTTGCTAAGTTGCTGAATGAGCCTAACACTGGTTCAGCTTTAGTCATCGTGCCAACCAGGGAGCTTGCGCATCAGGTAACAAATGAGATAAGAAAACTCTTATTTCAAAATTCTGCACTAAGGGTCGCTTTATTGATTGGTGGTGAGCCTATTTTTAGGCAGCTAAATCAGCTTCAGAAAAAACCACAAATTGTAATAGGTACTCCTGGTCGTATTATAGACCATATTGAGCGTAAAACTTTGATTACTCGCAATGTTAGCGTTCTTGTGCTTGATGAAACGGATCGTATGTTTGATATGGGTTTTGGAATTCAAATTGAAGGGATCATGAAATATCTGCCAAAAATACGGCAGACTCTTATGTTTTCTGCAACTCTTCCTAGTGATATAGTTGAACTTACTGAGAAGTACCTTAATCGACCAGAACGTATTTCTGTTGATTGTGAGGCTACAACTTCTGTAAAAATTAAGCAAGAAGTTGTTTATGCATCAGAATCAGAAAAATATGGGAAGCTTGTTATACAACTATGTCAGCGCGAAGGGTCAATCATTATCTTTGTCAAAACAAAGCAAGGAGCGGATCAGCTAGCTAGCAGATTGCATAAAGATGACTATAGCGCTTTAGCAATTCATGGTGATTTAAGGCAGCACAAGCGCGAAAGGGTCATTAATTCTTTTCGTCGTGGCCGTAATCAAATCATGGTTGCAACAGATGTTGCTTCTCGCGGCCTTGATATTCCCCACATTCAACATGTTATCAATTATGATGCACCACAATCGCAAGCTGACTATATTCATCGTATAGGTAGAACTGCACGTGCTGGAGCTGAAGGGCATGCGCTATCTTTTGTTACACCTCAAGATAAGAGAAGACTGCCTGCGCTGGCAGACAAAGAAGGAGAGCCAAATTTTGATTGTAGTGTGCAATTTAAAAAACGTAACAGCAAAAAGGTCTTTAAAAGGCCAAGTACGCTAAAGACTAAATACGGTAGAAAAAAGATCAATGCATTTCAGAAGAAAAGCAGAGTACTAGAAAAAGCGTATTAAATAGAATTTACCTACAACTTGATAAGCGTAAAACTCGTCATTCCGCTACTCATTAGCGGAATCTATGTTGAGATATCGCGGTGCTATGACGTAGATCCAGAGTGGGGATTCAAATTAGCTACAGCGAACTGTTGGATTTCAATTTTTTTAATAATTGTGTGCTATTCATTATATATGAGTTCCCACTTTTAAAGAGAATAGGAGATGATTTCCAAAAACTTAGAGGCAAGTTTGAATAGAGCACTATTCATTGCTTCTAATTTTAATCTAAAATATGCGAAAGTAGAACATTTATTGCTGGCGTTAACTAAAGACGTGGACGTAAATTACGTTTTATCAAGATGTAATATCAGAGCCGATGAAATCATCAATATGGATAACATTCTATCAAGATGCAATATTAAGGCTAATGATTATAATAATAATATAAAAGGGTTTTTACAAAGCAGTTCTGTATTGATTATCAGTGGAGTTAAACCTAGCTCAATGTTTCAATGCATAATACACAGAGCAATAATACGGGCTCATAGCTTGGGGAAAAAAGAAATAAATGGAGCAAGTGTTCTAGTAGAGATTTTGTCTGGGCAAGATTTATACGTTGAAGATCTATTACAGAAACAAAGTGCGAAAGATTCCAATTTGATTTACCATATATCTAATATGAAATACTCTAACGATATAGATGAATACACCACCAATCATAAAGTAAAACTTGATAAAAATAATGACGCTCCTACTACAGTAAATAAAGGTGAGCTACTAAAAGATGAGGAAATTCTACAAAGTTATTGTAAAAATTTAAATGACTATGCAAGAAGCAAAAAAATAGATTATGTTATTGGTCGTGATTATGAATTAAATCGCACTATAGAAATATTATTGAGGCGTAGAAAAAACAACCCTTTATATGTTGGAGACCCAGGTGTTGGCAAAACAACAATAGTTGAGGGTTTGGTATTGAAGATCATTGAAGGCAGTGTTCCGAGTGCACTCAGGTCCAGTATAATTTATGCTTTGGATTTAGGATCACTCCTTGCAGGGACACGCTACAGAGGTGATTTTGAAGAGAGAATAAAATCTATAATAAAAGCGATTGAGGTAAAACCAGGTGCTATCCTTTTCATTGACGAAATACACACTATCATTGGAGCAGGTTCTACAAGTGGTAGCTTTCTTGATGCAGGTAACCTACTCAAACCTGCGCTTGCAAGAGGTACACTGCGTTGTATAGGTGCACCACATATAGAGAATACAGCGCTAGTTTTGAAAAAGATAAAGCACTAGCGAGAAGGTTTCAAAAAATTAATGTTAAAGAATCTTCTGTTAATGAAACGATAAAGATACTAGATGGTATAAAGCACTACTATGAAGGGTATCATGGAGTATATTATACAAAGAATGCCATTAGGTCTGCGGCTGAACTTTCGCATAAGTATATTACTGGGCGAATATTACCTGATAAAGCGGTTGATGTTATTGGTGAGGCAGGGGCATATTGTAAATTGCTAAGAAACAGGGGTAAAATTGTAAATAGTAGAGATATTAAGAATACCATTACTAGAATTATAAATGTGCCTTGCGGATCTGAATCTGATGATTTGCAGAAAGTAAAGTCTTTAAAAGCTAATCTAGAGAAGGTGATTTTTGGCCAAGAGCAGGCAATAGAATCTCTTGTTAATTCTATTAAAATTGCTAAATCTGGGTTGAGAAATTACAATAAGCCTTTAGCAAATTATCTTTTTGCAGGGCCAACCGGTGTTGGTAAAACCGAGCTAGCAAAACAATTAGCAGAAAGCATGGGCATGAATCTTAGAACCTGTTAAGGATCTCGAAAATATGAGGTAAAATAAGCATAGTTAAGAAAGAGGTATATCTATGCAAAAAAGCTATCCAAGCGATATAAGTAAAGAACAATTTAAAAAAATTAGACCAATACTGGAGAGTAGCAGAAAGAAAACAAAACC
>NZ_JAPQLK010000105.1:0-9764 GCF_028981785.1 Wolbachia endosymbiont of Drosophila leontia | reverse complement strand
TTCATGAATTTATTGTACGTTACCTACTATCCGAAGAGCGATGCAACAAAGCCATCCCAGTGTCAAGCACCGGGATGACACCTCCGGGCACTGCCGTCATAAAGGAACCAGTGTCAGCTACTTTCATGACATCAATAATTGACCTCGACTTACCGTCCAACTAGAAAATTGTATATAGAATGACAGAAATCCAGATGTTATTTACTTACTTTCGATCTTTTCTATCAATTTTTTAACTAAGCCTCTTAGCTTTTTACTGGACTCATCAAGCTCTTGAATCTGCGAGCTGTGCTCTTTCATTAGTTCCTTATAGTTACCTCTTATGTAGTCAATCATTTCCTTCATCTGAGCAATCATCTTGTTAACATCCACACTGCCCAAATCAGGTATCATGCCAGGCATAGCCCCTTCTAACATACCGCCAGCCATAAGCTGCTGAGACATTTGCATAAATGGTTTTAAAGTCTGATTAAGCAATTCAGGATCCTTGGCTAATTTTTCTATTTGCTCTTTGCAAGTATCCATATACTGCTTCATAAACTCATCTTCTTGCCCTTTGTCTATCATAATTATAACCTACCTAAAAATACGTGTTCTTCATTGTATATTATTTTAAAATTAAAAACAATACAAAATACCTGTCACAATTGCATTAATACTTTTTAAATAATAAAAAATGCTCCTTTGCTTATAAAGGGTCACATACCTTCTTTAACCATTCCTTATCTTTTACGCTATTTTCTAAGTTTTTATAGACAAATTGATGGTAGCCATTTATCCATTCAATTTCATCCTTAGTAAGCATTTGCACATTTATTAGTCTTCTATCATATGGAATAGAGGTCAGTTGTTTAAAGTTTAAGAAGCCATTCTCTTGCCTGTCAACATATATCAGGTTTTCAATTCTTATTCCATACTCTCCCGGAATGTAATAGCCAGGTTCGTTGGAAAGTATCATCCCTGGCGTGAGTTTCACTTTATTACTTTTTGATATTGCTTGTGGTCCTTCGTGTACTGATAGGTAACTTCCTACTCCATGCCCTGTACCATGCATATAGTCCATTCCAAATTTCCATAAATGCGTACGTGCCAATATATCCAATTCTCCACCAGTAGTGCCAGAAGGAAAGATGACACTTGCTATAGCAATGTAAGCTTTCAACACTATTGTATAGTGGGTTATTTGCTCATTGGTCGGATTACCAACCACTACAGTTCTTGTCACATCAGTTGTACCATTAAGGTATTGGCCACCAGAGTCAATCAAATATAGTCCACTTTTCTGAATTACCTTATTCGTCTTACTGCTTGCACGATAGTGAATTATTGCTCCATTCTCATTAAATGCTGAAATTGTTGGAAAACTTAGTTGCTTAAACAAATTCTGCTCTTTTCTGTATTCTAAGAGTTTCTCTTCAGCTTCAAGCTCTGTACCAACATTATTTTCAAGCCAATGTAGAAAGTTTGTAACTGCCACTCCATCTCTGATGTGCGCATTTATAGCCCCAGCTATTTCAGTTTGGTTTTTTACTGCTTTATAAATCAGACAAGGATCCTCTCTTTCAGCTACCTGTTTATCTTTTATTACAGCCATAGTACTCATTGGAGTTGTGTTTGGATCTATAACTATTGAATTTAGCTTGTGCAGCGAATTTTCTAGCTCACTAATATCAAAAATATTTATATGATTGCCTAAATTTGCTTCTATAGTTGAATGTTCTTTATCTTGAATAAACAAATCAACATTACCGCTTTTATACAATATAGCACGGCCCAATATACATGGAGTATATTTAGCATTTTCATTTCTTAAATTTAATAACCATGAAATTGAATTTGGATCAGTTAAAAGCACTACTTCAGCTTCTTTATCTATGCTTTTAGCTATTTTTTCACATTTGTCCCTACTACTTTCACCAGCATATTCAATAGAATGTAAAACCACTGCTTGTTTTCGACAGTCACTTTTTTTTCCAGCTAAACAGGGTATTAATTTACAGATATTCTCATACTTTCTTATATCTTCTATGGTAAAATATTGCAAATAATAACCTAGTGAGGCAGTTGATGTTAAGTTTGCTTTTATCCATTCGCGTGGATCCTCTTCTTGTATATTATACACTTGAAAATTGCCCCGATCGAGCTGATTGCGAGCTTGTGTGATGTAGCGTCCATCCGTAAAAAATGGGCACTTGTTGTCTTTTGTAACGATAAGTAGCCCATTTGTTCCTGTGAAGCCACATAACTTGGTTAACTCGTCTGAATATTCACTTAAATATTCATCTTTAGTATGCAATATAAATGCGTCAACATTTGTTTCACGCATAAAAGATCGAAATTCTTCGATTTTTGACATAGAACACCTCATACAAAATTAGCAGCCACTTTCGTTTTCCTGTTTCTCAAATACACTAATATGCTCACTATCGCTGCAGGAGTGATGCCTTGTATTTGCTTTGCAATGCCAATCGTCGCTGGTTTTATCGTCTGCAACTTTTCTATTACTTCACTTGACAGGCCTTTAACTTGTGAATAGTTGAAATCAATAGGAATTTGAGTGTTAATTTCCTCTCGTAAAAACTTCATATCCGCTTCTTGTCTTATTAGATAAGGTTTGTATTTTGCTTCAATTTCAACCGCTTCGCATATTTCATTCTTAGCTCTATTATCCGCTTTGGTGTGTCCCATTTTGTCATTCCAGCGCGTGACGCTGCTTAACTCCGGCCATATTTCTTGTAATTTATTCCAGTCGATGTTTGGATAGCTAAGTAAATCTAGTGCCGTTTTTCTTATCCCATCATAAGATATTTTGATACCATAAGACCTAAGCTGCTCAGGAGTAATCGTCAGACTCCCTAACTTCTCTTCAAGCTGCTTAATGGATTCAAGTTTATTCTGTAAAACAGAGTATCTCTCATGCGAAACAAGGGAAATATCATAACCTTTTTGTGTTAATCTTCTATCTGCATTGTCTGACCTGATAGCTAGCCTATATTCTGCACGTGAAGTAAATAATCTATAAGGTTCGATCACCCCTTTGATGACTAGATCATCTATCATTACGCCGATATATGAGTCTGTGCGATGAAGAACAAAGCTTTCTTTTTTTTCAGATGCAGAGAGTGCTGCATTAATTCCGGCGATAATTCCTTGCCCTGCTGCTTCTTCATATCCAGTGGTGCCATTAATTTGGCCAGCAAAATATAGGCCTTTAACTTTCTTAGTTTCGAGAGTATGAAACAGCTCTCGTGGGTCAATATAGTCATACTCAACTGCATATCCAGGTCTTAGTATTTCTGCATTTTCAAGTCCCTTGATACTCTTTATCATTTCACACTGCACCTCAATAGGCAATGAATTTGAAATTCCGTTCGGGTATATAGTATCATCATTCAAGCCCTCTGGTTCTAAAAATATTTGATGACTACTTTTTTCTGCGAATTTTTTAACCTTAGTTTCAATGGATGGGCAGTATCTTGGTGCTATAATATCATCCAAATACGAAGAAGCTGACCTGTGCAGATTCTCTCTAATTATTTTATGCGTGTTTTCATTAGTATGGGTAATAAAGCATGATACCTGAGGTTGGTTAATTTTTTCTGTTAAGTAAGAAAACGGCACAGGTGGATTATCGCCCACTTGTTCTTGCAATATTGACCAGTTTATAGTGCCACGATCAAGCCTTGGCGGAGTTCCGGTACGCAATCTACCTAATTTAAAATTATATTTCTTCAACGTATTTGCAAGTTCTACGGCAGGCTTATCTCCCATTCTCCCTGAAGGAGTTACCTGCTCTCCTATATGAATCACACCCCGCAGAAAAGTCCCTGTAGTTAGAACGACTTTACTTGTCAGTATATGCTCCCCTGAGCTTGTTATTACAGCTTTAATGCACAATTCTCCATTGTTATTACTCTCTATAAGAAAATCGTCAACCGACTCTTCTTTTACCGTCAAATTATTATAATTTAGAACAATTTCCTGTATTGCTTGCTTGTATAATTTTCGATCTGCCTGTGCACGTGGTCCCCACACTGCCGCACCTCTGCTGCTATTTAAAATGACTGAGTGTATGCTTGCTCGGTCGATTGCTCTTCCCATTATTCCATCAAGAGCGTCAACTTCCCTGACTACAACACCCTTTGCAACTCCTCCGATTGCTGGATTGCAGGACATTTCCCCTATAGTTGAAATTTTATGAGTTATAAGCAGCGTGTTTGCACCAAGGCGAGCTGCAGCAGCAGCAGCTTCGCACCCTGCATGACCACCACCTACCACCACTACATCATATTTATGCATGCTTTTTAAGTAATTCGTACCCTACTAATATTCCGACTATTAGCGGTTAATGTCAAATTTTACAGTAATTATAGCCTTTCTTATAATAGTCCGAATGCGATAAGATATGTGTTTATGGCTATAGCAGGCCAATAGCATATTACGGTCTGTTCGGATTATTGTAAAAAGAGCTATAACTATTTCAATCATCAGTGGCCAATGTATAGCTAACTCACGTCATACCGTCACGGTATCTCTAGATCCCGCCAACAAGCAGCGGGATGACGGTTTTTCAAATTATCGGGTTTTAGTGGGGCGAGCGACCAGGATCGAACTGGCGACATTCAGTACCACAAACTGACGCTCTACCAACTGAGCTACGCCCGCCAAGATATAAAATTTCTAACATAAGAGCGCAAATAGTCAATTGATTATTTAACTCTCCTTTTGCAGAGGGTTTTAAGTTTAGCCAATAAATATTTTCATTGATACTTTTACCATTATAGTTAATCGTATTGACACTAATGAAGTAGTGGTATGTTTAAAAGTATTTTCACATTTAGTTTTTTTACGGCTATTTCAAGGATCTCAGGGTTAATAAGAGATGTATTGATTGCTACGGTCATTGGTGCGAACTCTCTTGCAGACATATTTTTTTCTTCGTTTCGCTTTGCCAATCTATTTCGAGCATTTTTTGCAGAAGGAGCGTTCACTACCTCATTCATACCGTTATATTCGACAGAATCATATGATAATAAAAAGGCATTTAATTTTGCAAGTAGTGTAATATCCATTACGTTTATTATCTTAGTAATTTTTTGCCTTATTATGCAAGCTTTCTCCCCTTATATGATTCAAATTTTTGCTCCTGGATTTGACCAAAGTAAGTTTACCCTTACTGTTACTTTATCAAGAATTATGATGCCCTACATAATCTTTGTTTCAATTGCATCACTTATTGGTGGAATGCTGCAAGTAAAGCAGCATTTTGCTTCAACAGCTATTGCACCAATCGTTTTGAATCTTTGTTTAATCATCAGTTTGTTTGTGCCTTACGTAAAAACCTCAGCGCACAACCTTTCTATAGCTGTGCTGATAGGAGGAGTTTTTCAGTTGTTGCTGATGCTATTTAGTGCATATAAATTAAAGGCAGCTTTTTCTTTTAGCCTTGAATTAAGCAATGAAGTAAGGTTATTTTTTAAGCGTGTGGTACCTGCAATTATCAATAATTGTGTAACTCAAATAAGCTTATGGATTGATACAATCATGGCGAGTTTTATACCAAATGCGGTGTCCTATATATATTATGCCGATAGACTAAATCAACTACCGCAGGGAATAATCGGTACTGCAATTGGCACAGTGCTTCTTCCTTTAATTTCAAAACAGGTGGATAATACTGAAAATATAGTCAAAATACAGAACAAGGCTCTCAACATAGGATTAATGTTAATTATGCCAACAACTGCTGCCTTTACCATTATTCCCGACATAATTTTACTTACGCTTTTTTCTTACGGCCGGTTTGATCATTATGCAGTGCAGCAAACTGTTCCCACTTTAATAGCATTTTCTCTTTCTTTACCTGCATTTATTATAAATAAAGTATTGCTACCTACATTTTTTGCTAAAGGCAATCTGAAAATACCAACCATATTTTCGCTAATGTGTCTTGGAATTAATGTAGTGCTAAACCTTTTGTTAATGAACGAGTATCAGCATACGGGGATTGCTATTGCTACTTCCGTTTCCACTTGGATAAACTCCATTCTATTAATTAGTTATTTAACAATAAATAAAATGTATAAGGTTAGCCAAGCGTTATTGTTAAATGTCATGAAAATTTTTGTAGCAACGGCAGTCATGTCAATAGCCCTTTATATTTTTAATTCTTTGTTGGCAGGATTATTTTTTGATAAAATATTGGCTCGTATTGTTTATTTAACGACTTTAATAGCTTTGAGTGTTATTGTTTATTTTGGTATTCTCTATTTAATATTTAAGGGAAACTTTAAGCATGTGTAAATTATGAGACTTTCTTTATATGCTATATTATCAATCTCACTGCTATTAATTCTCATGCATGTTGCTGCAACTTTTAAGGATTGGAGTGGCTACAGGAAATATATCATAAAAGAGTTAGAGAAGACGTATGATGCTAAAGTGCATATTGGGGGAAAAATTAAAGTTTCGTTGATTACCCCAAAGCTCACCATTTATAATGTATACGTACAATACAACGAAAATAAAGAGCAAAAGTTGTCAGATTTAATTAGTGTAAGAAAAATTGAAATAAGGCCATCGTTCCTATCGTTGTTTTTATTTTCGTTGCAACCAAAGTCAATCACATTGTTTGGCATGAAAAGCAACAAAGAAAATTTACCTAATATTATAAATACAAACGCCAGTGGTAACACAGTCAATATAGTAATAAAAGACAGCCAAGTAAGTTTCAAGAATGATTTCGCTGATATTGTTAACATAAAGGAAGTTGCTGTAAAAAAAAATAAGCAGTTTTTTGGTAAAGTAAAGGTAGGTGATAATAATTACGATTTTTCAGGAAAGGTTAATATCACAAAAAGGAATGTACACATTAGTGTTGAATCAAATTTTGTAAATTTGCTATTTACAGGTAATAGAAATCAAGAAGAACTCCAGGGTAATTTAACATTAACAATTAATAACAGTTCCGGTTCTGTGAGTGATTTAGCAAAAATCATTAATCTTAGCTTTCTCTCTTGTGTTATTCCTAGCGAAAATATCAAGATATCATCCGATATAAGTCTTAATGAAAGTGAGTTTACGGCAACTGACTTAAAAATTGATTCCAAAAGCATGCAAGCCAGCGGTACAATACAAAATGATAGAAAAGGCAATCACACTAATTTCAATATTAGCTTCAGTAAAGTTGATTTAGATTCCATACAAAATGATTCACAAAGAACAATGAATATGAAGGATCTTCTGGAATGTTTTAGAGCAGTTGTGCCAAAGAACTTGAGCTTAAATTTTAATATGGAAGCTTCTAACATTCAATATCAAAACAAAATATTGGACAATTTCCGTGCTGTACTAAAATCCACTGATGGCAAAGTAAAAGTTAATACGCTTCTTAAATTTCCTGGAATCAATAATATATCTTACTTATCAGGAGAGATCTCAAACAATAATGTCCTATCTGAATTCAACGGTGATTTATTAGTCGAAGGAAATGATTTTGAGTCATTCATTTCATGTTTTTTCCCTTCTATAAAGATGAAAGAAAATCAGAAAAATCAATTTACACTAAGTTCTAAACTGCACCTTGCACCAAGAATATTATCTATCTCAGACATTAGACTGCTAAATAATAAGGAATCCTTGCAAGGATCAATTAGAGTAAGCCACACAAAAAAACGCAGTGTGATCGATGGTGAATTTAGCATGCATAATCTTGATGCAGATAAATATGATCATTCATTATTTAGCAGTTTACCTAAAATGCAATGGCTGAAAAATTTTCAGTATGATACAAATATAAAGGCCCGTGTTAATAACCTTACATTGAATGATACGAAAATTAAAAATTTGGATTTTTTGCTGAAAATGGAAAAAGGTAAGCTAGTTGCAGATAAAATAAAACTATCTGGAGAAGATTTCGATATTACCGGTAATGCAAAAATATTAGCAGATCAAAAATACGCCAAACCTTTATTAGATGTTAACCTTACGGGCAGTAAATTTAATGGAAAAATTATTACATTACCAAATTTAGTAGAGGCGAAAAGAAATTCAAGAAATGAGATAGATCAAATTCAATGGTCAACAAAGCAGCTTGATTTTTTGGATGATAAAGAAGGCTTTGATGCAAATGTGCAAATCAATACTGCAGAATTTAAAACCGAGCAGAATGTTTTAAAAGATTTTAATTTGGATGCGGTAATGAGAAACAACACTATCACTATCAGGCAGGCAAGTTACGTATTAGAACACGGGCAAGTGTTTTTTCAGGGTTATTTAAGATCAGACTCAATAAATACAAGGTTTTCTATTGTAAATTTGGACACTAAAAAGATTGGTAAGGTTATAGGAATTGACAATGTAAATGGTCAGGTAAGCTTAAATGGTGAAATCAAAACTCAAGGAAAAAGTTTTCATGATTGGGCTAGTAACTTATCAGGAGATGTAAACTTACAAGCGCAAGGAATAGAAGTTACTAATGTAGATTTCAATTCATTTATCACTAATTTGTTAAGCAGTAATAATAAGTCTGAAATCTCCACACTTGCTTATATTGATATATATAACGGTAAAACATTTTTTGAAAATATTAGCGGAAAAGCAAGTATTAAGAGTGGCATATGTTCAACTAGTTTACAATTCGGGATTGATCAAGCATCAGGGTCGATCTCTTCTAATTTGACCTTATCTAACTTCACTTTAAATTCTATATTCAGGTTCTTTTTCATACCACCAAATTATAGTAATCCAATCTATATCGATATGCATTTGGATGGCCCTATTTGGCGTCCTAAGATGAGTTTTGATGTAGATCAAATCTTCATCGCTCTGGTTGGCAAGAAAAATAGTTAATTTACTTAGGTGTACGGTTTAGGGGACAATGAACTCATCTGAACGGATACAAACTTAACCTAACTCATCACCACCTGGCAGTGGTGGCAAGCCAAATGCTTCTCTCTTTTCGTTGAGCGTCATGAAGCTTGCGTTTTCTACGTATTTCCACAACTTTTGTCTTTTTTCCATGAGAATTTCTATTGCATCTTTGTCATACGACAAGCACAGATCTTCACCAAATCTTGGTATCAGCCAAGAATTCAGGTGACAGATAATATTTTCTAGCGTTGGTAAAACCGTCTGCCCCCAGAGGGATAAGCGTGCTTCGACTAAATTGCTATAAGTGTTATCACCCGGTATGCCAAGCAATTGCGGTGGAACGCCAAAAGCTAGCGCAATATCACGAGCTGAGCTGTGTTTGGACTCAATAAAATCCATATCCCTTGGCGATAAGCTCATTTCTTTCCACTCCAAGCCTCCTTCAAGCAATATCGGTCTTCCAGCGTTTATAGAACCTGAATAATGATCATTTATCTGCGCTTTTAAGCGTTGGTACTGCTCTTGACTTAAATTTCCACCACTCCCGTCTTTCGCTGATTTCACAACTATTGCACCACTTGGTCTTGCCCCATTTTGCAACATCGCTTGATTCCAAGCACCCGCCTGATTATGTTGATCTATGCTATATGCAGCTGCCTCAATTGGTGATAACCCATACCAATCATTCAAAGGATTAAAGGTCTTTAAGTGCAACACTGCTGAACATCCAGTTAGTTTATCAACTTTAAAGTCATAACTGTTGTTATTTATGGTATAACGATAGATATAAGAACCTGTTAAGGATCTCGAAAATATGAGGTAGAATAAGCATAGTTAAGAAAGAGGTATATCTATGCAAAAAAGCTATCCAAGCGATATAAGTAAAGAACAAT
>NZ_JAPQLK010000104.1:0-1216 GCF_028981785.1 Wolbachia endosymbiont of Drosophila leontia | reverse complement strand
TTTTCTATGGCGTCATTGATATAACAAAAAATGCTTCCTCTTTCTTGGAGAAATTTGTTATATTCATGGCAGTTACTGACTCTCATTTTTTGTGGCATATTTTTTCTTCAACAGTTAAATGGCTATTTATAATGAATTTTGTCAGTAACTGCCAGTTCTTTTCACTTGAGCGATGCAACAAAGCCCACTGGGATCCAGTTTCACCTTGTGATGGTGTCATGAAAGTAGCTGACACTGGTTTCCATCCAAGACGGTGTCATTCCTTACTATTACCCACAAATATGAATGGACTAAAAAGTAAAATATTACAATATTAAAGTTTGCAAATATTGAGGGTGTAAAATGGCAAGTAAAAGTAGTGAATGGGCTAAAAATGAATTTGGAGATAAAAGGTTAACTGAGCGATTAGTAAAGATTGCTGATGTGTTTGACAAAATTACCTGAAAGTTAGATTAATCAAGCATGTGAAAGTTGGTCAGAAGCAAAAGCAGCATATCGTTTTTTTTAAAATGAAAACGTAAAAGAAGTCGATATTCTAGCTTCACACATTGATAAAACAGTTGAGAGAACAAAAGCTCACAAGAGGGTTCTTGTCATTCAAGATACCAGTTACATTGTATATAATAACCATAAAAAAACAAGCGGATTAGCAAATTTGTCCAGTTATGATACTGCAAAAGGTATTATAATGCATACAGCTCTTGCCGTTAGTATAGAAGGTTTGGTACTAGGGATACTAGATCAAAAAGTTTATTCAAGACCTGAAGAAACTGAGAACCTTAAAAAAAAGAGCGATCGCATTGAAGATAAAGAAAGCGTAAAGTGGTTGGAAATTTTAAGAAAAACAAATAATATTACTGATCCAACTCAAACTGAGACTATAACTGTATGCGATAGAGAAGCAGATATATATGACTTTTTTGAGCTTGCACATAGTCTTAATTCGGCAGTGCTAGTTAGAGCATGCAGAGATAGAGCAGTAAATAGAAAATCTCGATATCCTGAAAAAGGTGAGCAGAAGTTATGGGCATTTATTAAATCCTCTCATTGTGCAGGTACGGTAGAAGTTGAAGTTCCTGTAAAAGATAATAAGCCAAAAAGAACAGCACGTTTGGAAGTTAGATTTGGAAAGTTTATGATGAATCCATCTAAGAACCTGTTTAAAATCTTCGTAATAGGAGAGAAATGAAGGAAAGGACAATCATTTGCAAGCTGG
>NZ_JAPQLK010000103.1:0-7668 GCF_028981785.1 Wolbachia endosymbiont of Drosophila leontia | reverse complement strand
ATAGATATACCTCTTTCTTAACTATGCTTATTTTACCTCATATTTTCGAGATCCTTAACAGGTTCTTAGCGGGATCTATGTTAAGAGATACCGCGAATGAATCGCGGTATGACGGTTAAGTAGGGTGTCATTCCAGTGCTCCTTTTTTTGTCATCCCAGCGTCACGCGTTGGTTTCAACATTATATCATGAACTTTCTAAAATTCATTGAACTGTGCTTTCAAACGGTAGTGCCGGGGTGTGAGTATAACGATTATCAGTATATAAAAGTCATAGCAGACAGGCTGGAAGCAGCGAGCGCTGGTGAAGTGAAACGAATAATATTCAATATGCCTCCGCGCTCGATGAAGTCCATGTGCATAAGCGTTGCGTGGCCCGCATGGATACTGGGCAACTGCGAGAATAATAGTTGCAAGTTATTCTCAGCGGCTCAGCGAAAAGCACTCGCTCGACACCAGGTGCGTGATGCAGTCTAGTTGGTATAGAGCGCTATTTCCAGAGATAGAACTATCCAAAGACCAGAATACCAAATATAAATTTCAAACAGTGCAGAGAGGATACAGAATCGCAACATCAGTTGGTGGAACACTAACTGGTGAAGGTGGTGATTTTATCATTGTGGACGATCCGCTCAGTTCTGCTCAAGCTTTGAGTGAAACGCTTAGAAAGCGTGCCACAAACTGGTTTGATCAGACTTTAGTAACCAGGCTGAACGATAGAAAAAAAGGAGTCATCGTTCTTGTAATGCACAGGCTACACCAGGAGGACTTAACTGGACACCTTCTCTCCAAGCCAAAAAACATATGGCATCATATTTGTTTGCCAATGATTTCTGAAAATAAGCAGGTTATTTATTCAATCAAAAAGCCAATACCTCCCGTTCCTATCATCCGAGTAGCTCAGCACTGTGCGACCAGGCGATTATATAATAAACCAGCGTCACCTGTAAGGATATTATATTCAAGAGAAGAAGGTCAGTTGTTATATCCCCTCGATGGAGGAAAAGAAGAAGTTGAGATAATAAAAGCTGAACTTGGGAGTTACGCTTTTGCTGCTCAATATCAACAAAACCCTCTGCCGCTTTCAAGTGGTATAATTAAACCAGAGTGGTTGAAACGCTATAAAAAATTTCCTGATAATCTCTCGCATATAACACAAAGTTGGGATACTGCGGTTTCAACAAGTAACATGAGCAACTTTAGTGTCTGCACCACCTGGGCAAAAATAGATAATAAATTCTATTTACTCGACGTATATTGCGCAAAGCTTGAGTATCCAAAGCTTAAAGAACAGGTTTTGTCACTAGCTGCAAGATGGACGCCACACGCAATTTTAATCGAAGCAAAAACAAGTAGTCAACAATTGGTGCAAGAGCTAAAGACAAACAGTGATTTACCGATTATTGAAATAGTGCCACATGATGACAAGCTCACTCGATTTCATCAAATTGTTCCGATTATAGAGTCTGGCAAGGTTTTTCTGCCACATCAAGCAGTATGGCTGAACGATTTTGAGTATGAGATTTTAATGTTTCCTGAAACGCGCCACGACGACCAAGTGGACAGTACCGTGCAATATTTGCAGTGGGTGAGAAACAGTACCTCCAGGGTTGCAGCTATACGAGCATTGTGATTTGAGTCTACCAGTACTGGGATGACAGCTAAGAGACAACCGTCATCCCGCTGCTTGTTAGCGGGATCTAGAGATACCGCGGCGGTATGACGTAGGACTGCTGTTATTCCAGTGTCTGGGCACCGCCGTCTTGGATGGAAAGGCTGGATCCAAGTAGTCAGCTACTCGTATGACATCTTTGTGTTTGAGGCAAAACCAGCTATAACATTTCTTCGCAAACGAATGTTCGTACAGTTGTGGGTCGTGCACAACTCTATTCCTACAGTGAGTAGCTCCCTCCTATCTTATTTATATCATATTTTTAACTTACCCAATAACATAAATTACTTTAGCTATGCTATAGCTAAAGTGGCTTAGGTTTACTTACAATTTGAAAAACAACAAATTCGTCATTCCGCTGCTCGTTAGCGCTGCGGCGGTATGATGTAGGGAAACCTTTCTTGGGTTAGCTATATCAATAGCATTGCTTTAAAAAGAGTGCCCATATTTTCAGTCAACCTTAAGAATTCACTAAAGATCCTATTCTTTTGTTCATCACTTGCGCTTTTCATTAAAGCCAGGGTTCTTTCTTTTATGCCAAAAAGATATAAAAATTCTCTTTGAGTTAAAATCTCGCAATCTACGTGTTTTAATGAATCTTTTAATGCTTGAAAGTTTACAAGTGCGGTAATATCACTATTACCAACATTCTCAAGAAAATTAGCATACTTATGTTGTTTTATCGATTGCAAAGTGCTCTTATATGCGGGGTATACATAACCGTAATCTACAATCAAAGCAGCTCCTTTATTATTATATATCTTCTTCTCAAGTTTTTTTAATATTTCAACCCCAACTGAACATATTTCCACCACTGCACCATTAAAAAATTTTCCATTTGTCATCTGAGTAGCTGACACTGGAATCCATGATTCTTTTTTTCTGGATTCCAGTGTCACGCACTGGCATGACACCAAGAGACTGCCATCATCTTGTTTTGTCACCATATTTTCATACCACCCCTCATCATGATATACAAACTGATCTATCGGAAGAGCGTCAAAGAACTCATTTGCTAAAAAAATGGTTGGTTGTTCTGGTAGGTTGTCAATATTTTTGTGCCAATTAACATCTAAGCTTTTTAATTTTTCCTTTTGTATCTTCCGTAAAGTAGGGCTTATTTCAACTAAGTGGATCAACATTGAATTAAAAAAGCTGCTGTACTTTTTAGTGACTCTTATTATATCGTGAATGAGTGTTCCTTTGCCTGGCCCAAGTTCAACTAGAGAAAATTTTGATGGCTTTCCTAATTTTTCCCATGTATGCATTATCCAAACTGCAATTACTTCACCAAATAATTGGCTGATCTCAGGTGCGGTAGTAAAATCACCATCCTTACCAAGCGGTAATTTACTTGTATAATAGCCGTATTTTTCATGGTACAAAACGGCATTCATGAAATCACTGATGGATATTGATCCTTGACTTTTGTCAATTAATTCGTGTATATAAGTGAGCATGTTATTAATAAATGTTTAACTATAGCGTGCCATAATATAAAATAGTGGAGTATTTATATATATAGTATAAACTTAAGTTTGTGAGTAATAGTGCTTCAGTTATGGACGACAAAAACACCGATTGTGTTGCCCTTATACCTCAAGATGATAGTATTGAATACAAATTTGAAGAAGCTGTCAATTTTATAGAAAACAAGGTTATAAATGCTGATGGGCTAACTTTAGCGGAAGTGTTTCAAGTGCTAGTTCAAATGCTAAATGGTGATCTAGAATTGGTAAAAAAAGTACTAGCATGTGCTAATATTATGGCAAAGCATGGAATGAAGGTAGCAAAAGAGTCGCAATTAAGCAGAGCTGATGTTCGCCGAGCTTTGGAAGGTAGAGAAAGTGTTGTCAATAGACAAGATTTTATAAAGAAACCACCTCTTCCACCTGCTATAAAATCGACCAAAAAGAAAAGTAGAGGTCTTTAGATGGCTGAATCTATAAAAAAATTTACTGTACAATGTGACTTCAAAGGGCAAAGTTCACCTTTTGCAATATACATAGGAAATCCAAAAAGTGATGCTCATCCAATTCATCATCAAGATTCCTGGCTTGTAAAAGAACGTGGAGGGAATATTCCTAATAAAGTAAAAGAAAGTCTACAAAAATTATATAAACTATCTCAAGAAAATGGTGTCTCTTTCTCAGAGTTATGCGCGTATGCCATTACTGTGGTTAGTAATAATGATAAAAAAAGTGACGACAAGGAGTAAGATAGTTTAATCCCTCAATATTTCATTTATAGAGATTTTCGATCTCGTCTTTTCATCCACTTTTTTTACTATGACTGCACAATAGGTTGAAATATTATTTTTAGATGGAATAGACCCTGGTACCACTACAGAATAAGGTGGCACTTCGCCGTAAAATACCTTGCTAGTTTCTCTATCAATAATCTTTGTTGATGCCCCAATAAACACGCCTATGCCAAGGACTGATCCTTCTCTCACTACCACACCCTCGGCCACTTCGCTACGTGCTCCAATAAAGCAATTATCTTCTATAATGACAGGTGAAGCTTGAATAGGCTCAAGAACTCCACCTATTCCCACTCCACCGGAAATATGACAGTTTTTTCCTATTTGCGCACAGCTACCAATCGTTGACCAGGTATCTATCATTGTTCCTGAATCAACATATGCACCAACGTTGATAAAACTTGGCATTAGAACAACATTTGTACCTATATAAGCAGATCGGCGGACAAAACACCCAGGAACTGCTCTAATTTTTAACTGGCGAAATTTCTCCTCATTCCATTCACTAAATTTGTTACCGATCTTGTCAAACCAGCAATTGGTATTGTCTATTATTTTGCTTTCTTCAGTGAGAAAATGTAATAACATTGCTTGCTTTATCCACTTATGTACTACCCATTCTCCACTTGATAGCTTTTCTGCTACTCTAATTTTGCCACTATCAAGGAGCTCAATTACCTCTTTAATTGCTATTCTTGCTGTTTTCTTTAGATTACAGTCATTAAATTTTTCTCTATTTTTCCAAATATTTTCTATCTCACTCTGTGTTTTTTTTAGTTGCAAACCTTCCATTTGTTATATATATATCGGTGTTAAATTTGTAGCTCTGTATCGTTTGAGCTTGTTACTACTTTATATGTAAGTGCTATGAAAATACAATGTAATAGTTGTACTAAAACTTACTTAGTATCTCCTAGGCAAATTGGCGCGTCTGGAAGAAAGGTAAAATGTACGAACTGCAATCACATATGGCGTGAATATCTAGAAGAAGTGTCAAACAAATCGCACTCTGCTAATATACAGGAAAAAAAAGTTAGTGGAAGGAATTTTTTACAAAATCTAGCATTTACCACTCTAGCTTTTGCAACAGCTACAGGGTTATGCGTCGTAATTGCTAACGGCATCTTTCCTAGAGAGATGAACAAAGCATACAAAACGATCAGTTTATACAAGGATTCAATAAGCTATAAATTAGGGTACAAAAAAGAACAAACAGAAAGTCCAAATGTAAAAAAACTTGCTGTAAATAAGTTTTATCAAGACTACCTTTTTTTATCTAATTTAAGATCTAGTTAAATAGGCATACCGATATCGGTCTCTAGCTACTCAGATGGTGCTTAGGGTGACAGAGTTTTGAAAATAAGTTATTTTTTAGCAAAAAAGGCAGCTCATGAGTATTAAAATTGCACCTTCTATACTTTCAGCAGATTTTGCAAAATTAGGGGAAGAAGTAAGAAAAATTAGCGATTTAGGTGTGGATTACATACACATAGACGTTATGGATGGGAATTTCGTTCCAAATATTACAGTTGGTCCTAGCGTTGTTTCTGCAATACGTAAATATAGCAATCTTCCTTTTGATGTGCATTTAATGGTCAAATCTCCTGGTAACCACATTGAAGGCTTTATAAATGCTGGTGCTGATATTATCACTGTACATGCAGAAGCAGAGACACACCTTGAGAGGTTGATAAGAAAGATAAAGTCATACAAAAATGTAAACGACGAAAAAAAACCGATTCAAGCTGGAGTTTCAATTGTTCCTTCAACTTCTCCAAGTGTGCTTGAATACATAATACATGAGCTAGATATTGTGCTGATTATGACAGTCAACCCTGGCTTTGGAGGGCAGGAATTTATTCATTCACAGTTGAACAAGATATCTACTATAAAAAAAATGATACAGGAGCGTAATCTTAAAACACAAATTTCAGTAGATGGTGGAATTAACTTTTCTAACGCAGCTGATATAATAAAAGCAGGCGCTGATATTTTAGTTGCGGGATCGGCGATATTCAAGGCTGAAGATATTAAGAAGGCCGTAAACGATCTTAAAAATCTATTGTTGTGACCCTATATAGCTAAAGTGGCTTAGGTTTACCTACAATTTGAAAAACAACAAATTCGTCATTCCGCTACTCGTTAGCGGAATCTATGCTGAGATACCGCGGCGGTATGACGTAGAAAAACCTTTCTTGGGTTGTATCCGTTCAGCTAAGCGGTGTGAGAGATGATAGATAAGAGGTTTTGGAAAGCCCATTTGTTTCCATGTCAAGTATAATGAAATTATCCGTTCAAGTTCCCCACTTCGATTGGGTAAAATATGAATTTTTGCGATAAATGACATAATGCCGTATCTGCTGTTCAGCATGGTTGTTTGTAAGCGGAATGTTTTCTGGGTCATCTAAAAAATTCCACATTATTCTTTCAGATTTCAAAATATTTTTTGCAACTCGAGAAGCTCCAATTGCTTCAGGTAAACGGCTTCAAGTAATACCTTGTACGTTTTCGCAACTTTCTGGCACGTCTGGTAAATCTAAAAACATCTATCTCATTTTTTAGCAAGGCCTTTTTTAGTGTAAATAATTCAGTGGCTACGTTTCTTAAGTAACAGCCCAGAACTTTAACTTCAACTATGTGCTAATCTTTCAAAATCTCTTGATAAATGTGCCCAACAGATTTGCCTGTTCTTATCGGCAAAGTAGTTGTATGCTGCGTATCTGTCGTAAGCTATTGCGATTGCAGAACTTACTATTTTGTAAAACCTTCATTCCTCTTGACTCTGTCAATTTTATAAAACTTGCTGTATTACTGGCAAACATCCAGCACCAACCAAGTTTACCTTTGTTATAATGGCTCGTTTCATCGATATGCAGAACTTCACTTTTACTTACTTCTTGCTCGATTTGCTCATATGCTTCTTGGCATTTTTCTGCAACTCTAGCCTCGCTATTTGACACGCTACCAACACTGATGTCCAGGTTGAAAATATTTTTTATAATATTTGCTACTTCTCTTTTCGAGTTCTTGTAAAATCCGCTCAGCGCCGCGATTGTTGACTTAACTTTTGGACCAAATGTATCCGCAGTAACACCTTCTGGTAGCCTGCTACTTTTTCTTTTTCCACACTTGCAACAGCGGCCATTGGTATTCCACAACATAAGGCTTAATTTCTGGCAAATCAACTTTTTGATGAATGTATGGCTCTTTCGATATCGCAATTTCTCCTCCGCACTCGCAAGAACTCTATTTTCACCACTTCATCTGCTTCCATTTTAGGGCGATACTTTCCTTCATGCCCAATCTGTGCCCCTATTTTCCTGTCACTTTTTTTCTTTTTCTTCTTTAGCTTGTATAACTCTTTTGAGCTCGGTATCGATGAATTTTGTGAATTCAGACCTAGTCTTTCTTTCAATTCAGCATTTTCGATTCTTAGCGCCTTATTCTCAGATCTAAAATTTTCGTTTTCTATCTCTAACCTCTTTATCTCTGCTTTTAGTTGCTCTATCTCTATTTTAAAGCTTTCACAGAGCTTGAGAAGACTAGCTAGTAGATCAGACATGTTTACCACACATACTACTTGTGATATTATGTTTTTAGCACTCCTTGTCTACTTTTTATTTTACCGCTCCGCTGAACGGATACCTTTTTTTTACTGTTTGAGTATGTAAGAACCTGTTTAAAATCTTCGTAATAGGAGAGAAATGAAGGAAAGGACAATCATTTGCAAGCTGG
>NZ_JAPQLK010000102.1:0-5171 GCF_028981785.1 Wolbachia endosymbiont of Drosophila leontia | reverse complement strand
TCTTAGCTGTAAAGAATATAGATGAGTAATAAAGGCTGTTGTTACGACAATTCTGTTGCAGAAAGCTTCTTTAGCTCATTGAAAAGAGAAATACTTATTGATACTTCACAACACTCTGCTCAACAAACTAGAACTGCAATATTTGAATACATAGAAATTTTTTATAACAAACAACGTCACTATTAACTATTGCATTCCAGAACAATTTGATGCATCATTCTTTTTGTAAAAAACATTCCACACTTTCTCTCCACTTTTTCTGGGTAAGGTCAAAAGATCTTATGTCTTAAACCTTATCACCAGGCTTAACAAATAGGTGGCCCAATACTATTAACTTTATGGGTTTACCTTCGTTATTTGCTACTATCCAAACCCCATCGCTCTCATGATCAACAATTTCTATTGGTGCAAATACTACATAATTATTATCATCAACAATCTTTATTCCAAGAGCACCTTCGTCACTTAAGCTCAGGGCTGAAGAAGGAACTTTATATGCAAATCTTTCGCCTGAAGGTAGCCTTACGTTGGCAGTTAGTCCCTGCAAGGATATCATTTTATTATTAGTTACCTTTACTTCTACCCTATAAGACCCAGTTTTAGGCTCAGCAATTTTACTAATAAAACTTACTTCACCTGCCAATTCTTTTCCGTCCAGCAAATTAATTTGAGCTGTGCTGCCTAGCTCTATTTTATTTACTTCATTTTCCGAAACGTATAACACTACAAGAATTTGATCGAAATTAACCACGTCAGCTATTTTTTGCCCAGCATTAACAAAATCCCCTTCGTTTGCATTGATTTTATCAATATAACCATCTATAGGAGATGTGACTGCAGTATTTTCTAAATCCAATTCTAGCCTTTTTAGGTCAGCTTTTGCACTTTGTAACGCAGTAAAAGCTGCTTCTACTTGTATTTGTGCCCCATAGCCCTTTTTATTCAGTTTGTGAGAGGAATCATACTCAATTTCACGCTGCTTTAATAAAGCTTTGGCTTTCTGAGCTTGCTCAATCCTGTCATAATCTTCTATCTTTAACACTACATCATCTCTTTTTACCTTTTCACCATCAGGTAAATAAATAGCAATAATCTTACCACTTATTTTTGAGACAAGGCTAGCTCTATGTAAGGGATTTACTGTACCAGAAAAATTTAAATATATAGTGCGGTTTTGCGGCGCACATTCTTGAGTTTTTACTGAAAAATTACTAGTTGCATTATCACTATAAACCGCCTGATCTTTTTTTAAAAATGCACTGCTGATAAAAAACAGTAGAATAAAAGCAATACTGGAAATGGTGATTACTTTATTTCTCATCTTTAAACAATAGAATTTGTTAACTAATTTTGTTAGAAACAACTGCATAAATTTTCGAATCAGAAATGTAAGTATAATACATGCACCATCGTCACTCCATAAATAATTTTATATGAGAACAAACACAAGATTTTCCTACAATAAGTAAGTTTTCTATTGCAAAAATGCAATTTTGAATCGAATAAAAATGTAAAATTGCAAATAAAGTTGTGCATAAAACTGGATTTAAAAAATCTCGAAAAACATACTAAAACTTTTAAATAATAACTTTATATCTAGTGGCTTTGCCTTCTCCAAGACGCTGTAAGTATTTCATCCCTAGCAGTTTCTTTGTAATTGCCTCTACTGTTCTTGGAGGAAATCCTAGAGCTTCTATAGCATCTTTTCTACTAAATTCTTTATCTGCAAGGCTAAGTGCCCATTCCCAGAAGAACAATTGTTTTCTTGATAATAAATATTCAGTATTCTCCCTCTCAAGAATATAATGCGCTTCATTTGCTTGCGTTTTGAGCACATTAAGAAAAAATATTAACCATGGGGAAATATCTTCTTTGCCACTTTTCCAGCTACTTTGTGTTTTATTAAGCGCTAAATAGTAATCAAGTTTGTTAGTTTCAATTATCTTTTCATGTGATACAATAGATGCAAAATCATAACCCTGCTGCAACAGCATTAAATTAGTCATCAATCTACTAGTTCTGCCATTCCCATCTTGAAAAGGGTGTATTGCCAGATACTCAAAAACAAAGTTAGCAACAATAATAAGAGGATGCTTAAATTTATTACTTAAGGACCAGTGATACCAATCAATAAGCTCTTGTACTTCCTTTCTAACAAGGTAAGGTGGTGTGGGATCAAAAATTATACCAACAACTTTTCCATTCTGATCTTTTGCCTCAACTCTATTAGAACTTGCTTTGTATTTTCCTCTATGATACAAATCTTTTTCACTATAAAGTAGCATCTGGTTGTTAATGTGCAATATTGATGACTCACTAATTGGAATATCCGTATAATCATGAAATATTAGTTTAAGCATTTCTAAGTAGCCAGCAATTTCTTGCTCATCTCTATTTTTAAATTTTTTGACACGTAGGTTTTTATATAGATCCTCAACTTCTTTATCGGTTAGACGATTTCCTTCAATACGGTTAGAAGCGCCAGAAGATGTAACAATAACTGAATGAGTTAATCTTTCAATTGTTTGTGGTAGTAGTTTTTTCGTTATCTGCCAGCTATTTTTAACACTATCAACTGCAGTAATTAACTTGTACACTTGTTCAATTACAGGCCCTTCTAGGTTGAGACGTGTACTAAGACGAAAATTCTTCCAGTTCATATTCTTCTCACATGCATATTATGTGAGATAATGTGAGATAATGTGATAAAAGTCAATAGTAAGCTTTATATGCATAGCAGAGCTAACTACAAAAATTATACATTTTCAAGTGATCCTAACCATATCAAAAACTACAGGGCAAAGCTGTTGGAGGAAGGCTTAATTAGTTAAAAATTTCAATCTTATGTAAAATATTGTCTTATTTTGTAATTTTCTTGTTGACTAACGAGACGATATCTACTTTTCAATAAACTCCATTTGCATTTCTTGTATACGGCTTTCTATTTGTTTTATTTGTTCTATCAACCTTTCCTCTAAGTCAAGATTACTGCTCAGCCTCGCTTCGGTTCTTTCTTTTCGTAATGCATTTAACTCTTTTAGTAACACTATATTATTCCACACAATTTCTGCAGATTTTCTCTCGTTTAGTTGGCTATTTAGTACACTAGTTTTTTCAAATACATACTTTATAACGTTAAACTGTTTTAATTCTTGCTCTTTATCGAGTTTGCTTTTGTTACTTATTACATCAATTATACGCTGTTGTAATCTTTTCATCTCATTAGTAAATTCAAAATGAGAAAATTGCTCAAAAAATATAGGACGGTTCAAAATTTCAGGAAATTCTACGGCTATACGCAAAATTACGGCCTGATTTTGCTCTGCTTCAATTAGCTCTGGAGATTTGTTATGAAGATACTCACCTTTTGTTGCTCTAGTTTTACTATTAAAAATCTGTTTTTTGAAGCTACTTCTTAGTTCACTAGCCTTATTGTAAAAATAATCTCTGTAATACCTTCTAATACTGCTGTTGCTAATAGTATTTACATATTCCATGAACTTGTGCTCAAGAATTGAATATTTTTCCGGAGCAAGTTTTTCATAATTTTGCAAATTGCTATCGATTATGTGATGCCATAAATATTCAGAGTGAAGTTTTGTTGAGTGATCAAGCGCAATCAATACGTCTTCTTTCTTGTATTCCAGTTCGTTACATATATCGTATGGATCTTTATTACTCGGCAAAGTCACAAATTTTAACGTGTATCCAGGCTCTAATATTGGCAGAGCAAGTTCTGCAGCTCGAGTAGCAGCATGACGTCCAGCACTATCGCCATCCATACAGATGGAGATTTCTTTAGCAAATCTCCATAGATTTTTTATCTGCTCTGCAGAAATTGCGGTACCAAGCGGAGCAACTGCATTACTAATTCCTGCTTGATGTAGCGCTATAGCGTCCATATATCCTTCAACAACGAGTATGTGCTGTTTTTTACGTATTTCGCTTAAAGCAAAGTTTAATCCGTATAAATTCTCCCTCTTCTTGAAGAGCTGACTCTCTGGACTGTTTAAATATTTCGGCTGTTGCTCAGAACTTAGCGCACGTCCGCCAAAACCAATAACTCTCCCTGCAATGCTCTGTATAGGAAATATCAGCCGGTCATAAAAATAATCATGAAAATTTTTGTTTACTAATCCAATATCAATTAAAATTTTGTCTTCAATACCTGAAGAGTTTAAATACTCTTTCAAACCAGAGCTTGGTGCATAACCTATCTTAAATTTATCTATGATTTTAGGTGAAATCTTACGCTGCTTTAAATAATCTACAACACTTTGATTTTTTTGTGCAAACCAATTTGCAGCTAAATCAAGCGCTAAAAATAGTTTATTGTTCTCTTTTGTAATACTAAGATTTTTGGGCAGTTCAACACCTGTAACCGATGCTAATTTTTCCAATGCTTCTTTAAAGCTTAATCCTTCAGTTTGTGAAATAAATTCAAATACGTCACCACTAGCTGAACAACCAAAACAGTAATATAACCCCTTAGTATTGCTCACCGAAAAAGATGGGGTTTTTTCGTTATGAAATGGACAGAGCCCAACAAAACTATCTCCTCTTTTTATTAATCTGACTTTTTTACCTACTATGTCGGATAATAATAATTTTGATTTTATAATATCTATATGATCCATCTTGTTAAATTAGTAGTAGGATAAAAATTATATAGAATTTATACACATCTGACTCGAAATTTATTTCTATAACTAAAGCAATTTAGATTTACCGACAATGTAGCTATACAAATTCAAGAGCAATCCTGTCATCCAGGTAGCCCACAGAAACAAAAAACTTCCTTGACAAACCTCGCCAGCGCCCTTATCATGAAACCGAAGCTATTTATTTATCTTCTCTGTACAGATTAAATGACAAAAAAACTCAACGTATCTGGCGTCTCATGTTTGATTTTTTGCACTATGTGCACCTTATGTCTTTATCAAATTTCCGGGTTTTGACCTACACAAGCTGAAATACGCTTATAAAGCATTTAAAACATTAAAAAACGCCAACTTAAAAAATGGATAGTGAATAACTAGCTACCCTAGGGTTTCTTTTGCCTTTTTTTTCGTTTGGTAAATTTCTTAATATTTATACAGAAGGTGTCATTCCAGTGCTTGACACTGGAATGGCTTTGTTGCATCGCTCTTCGGATAGTAGGTAACGTACAA
>NZ_JAPQLK010000101.1:0-6397 GCF_028981785.1 Wolbachia endosymbiont of Drosophila leontia | reverse complement strand
CTTGCAAATGATTGTCCTTTCCTTCATTTCTCTCCTATTACGAAGATTTTAAACAGGTTCTTAGATCAATTCTTGCATTTAGCTCTTTACTTAATTCTTCAAGACTTGCTTGAGGCTTCTGTTTTACAGTCTCATTTATATTTAGATACAACTCTCTAATATCATCATTACTATATATCATAACTAACCCTACTACTATATGTTAGTTTATTATAGCAACTTTCCCACAACCAGTCAAGGCATATTGCAGTTTCAAGCAGCATGATATATATTGAATATAGCTCTTAAAGCAAATGATGGAAGATTTAGCCTATAAATTAGTTAAAGTGACCGAAGCTGCGGCGCTTGCTGCATATAAACTAGCAGGCTTCGGCGATGAAAAAAAGGCTGATCAGGTTGCAGTTGATGCAATGCGTACAGTATTAAATTCAATGGAAATAAATGGTACTATCGTAATTGGTGAAGGTGAGAGAGATGAAGCGCCGATGCTATATATTGGCGAGAAGGTTGGCACTGGAAATGGTCCCGAGATTGACATTGCTGTTGACCCACTTGAAGGCACTACGATTTGTGCTCATTACAAATCAGGGGCAATGTCCGTTCTTGCTGCAACGAAAAAAGGTAATTTTTTACATGCACCTGATGTTTATATGGAAAAGATAGTAGTAGGAAAAAATCTTCCAGAGGGTGTAGTCTCACTAAAAAATAGCATTGAAAAGAATCTAGACAATTTAGCCAAGGCAAAAAAATGCAAGGTGAATGATCTCGTGGTAACTGTACTTAAACGTGAAAGGCATGGTGAATTAATAGAGAAAATCAGGAAATTAGGAGCAAAAATTAAACTAATAGATGATGGTGATGTTGCGGCCATAGTTTCACTAGTAAATGGCAATCATGATATGTATATCGGTATAGGAGGAGCACCAGAGGGAGTGCTTGCGGCTGCAGCGCTAAGCTCTATCGACGGACAGATGGAGGGAAGATTAGTACTTGATACGGATCAGTTAAGAGAAAGAGCAAAAAATTTAAATATTGATGACCCAGAAAAAGTCTACGCCGTAAAAGATATGGCAAGAGGTGAATCAGTGTTCATTGCAACTGGAGTAACAAGCGGAGAACTTGTGGATGGAGTTAAATTGAATCATAATACCTATTCAACTAATTCTTTAATAATTCTGCCTAATAGGCTGATAAAGCTGCAAACAATGCAGAACTTATGTTAGCTTTTTTAGTTTCTAATTTTAGCTTTACAACATTTAGCATTAAGATATAATCAAGTTTACTTATAACAATAGAGGTGTGAAATGTTTTCTAGTGTTATAAATCTATTTAATGGTTTGTACAAAAATTCGAGTACCAAGGAAAGTGAAGAAGAGTTGACTCTTCTATCTCCTCAAGCAAATCTTCAATTCGATGAGACTCAGGTACAAGGTGTGCTCTCAGATTTTGAGGAATTGGAGTTTAAGGATAATAAGTGTTTTGACAAAATAGCAGACGATTATGAAAAGAAGGGGAAGAGTTCCCTCTTTAATTACGTGATATTGAATAAGCGGAAAGAAATAATCGATATATTAGATAGGAATCTTCCTCTCCTCGAAGAACAGGAGGAGTTTGGAAAGAAATATGGTCAATATGTTCTTCAAATTGACAAAGGAATGAGTTATGGAAAAGAACTTCAAGATGGACTTCGGTCTTTTGAAGATAGGGCAGAAAAAGTATTATCAGATTTTGAAAGATTGAATTTTGATTTTAAGGATAATAAGTGTGAAGATTCTTCTGATTCCGTAAATTATAATAACGGTTGGCCGGCAGATCCATTTGACAAGATAGCAAATTATTATCGAGAGGATGATATTTTCCTCTTCAATTATGTGGTATTGAGTAAGCGAAAAGAAATAATGGGTATATTGGATAAGAAGCTTACTTCTAAAGATCAGGAGGAGTTAAAAGAAAATTTTAAAAAGAGGTTGGGTAGATATCTTATTCGAATTGGTCAAGGAATGAGCGATGGACAAGAATTTCTAAAAACTGGAGTGCAATGCTTTCTTTGATGGGTGTTATGTGCCATGTCCATATGCAAACCGTCTTCTTAATCATTATGACCATCTTAATATCAACATTACTAAACCTGAACAAAGTTTAGAAACCAGTCGTCCTTTCACTGAAAAAACTAAAAGAATGGAAGAAGAGAAAAGCGAGGTAAAAAGAGCAAAAGTATACAGCAATGGTGAAAGAATAGTAACAATTGAGAAACAACGGAGGAACTACTCCTTTGCAAAATTTGCAATATGTGACATCGAAATTAGTTGGGGCGCAAAAGATGAATCTGGAAAAGACCTTAACTGTACTGTTGTTCTAAATATAAATTTAGGTCAAGTTAGTATTAAAAAATCAACTATTGACGGTAAAGATGTTGAACCAAAGAAAATTTTAGAGTTAGCTAAGCAAAACGAGGCTGTGCTTATAAAAGGTAAAGCTTTACATGAAGTTTTAGCAGCACATTTCATTAAGCAAACACCATGTGAGGAAAAGAGGGATACGCAATCGCACGAGAATATTGTTGTACCTGGTTCCGGTGCACCTCGCTCTATTAATGAGGAAATAACTGTAGAGCATCCGTTCGGGAAAGCGGCAAATAAAGATAATCATAGAGAAATGTGAGTTTACAACAAATGGTGCCATGAAAGTAGCTGATACATAACTGTACGAACGTTTGTTTGCGAAGAAATGTTATAGCAGGTTTTGCCTCAAACACAAAGGTGTCATTCCAGTGCTTGACACTGGAATCCAGCCCTTTTACGCAGTCCCATTAAAAACGTTGTATTTTAACGTAGGATTAGCTACTTTTATACTCACCAATTTAATCTCTAATCAAAATTCCTGGATCCCAGTGTCTGGGCACTGGGATGACACCCTCCCTAGTGGATTCAAATCACAATATTCGTATAGTAAGCACTGACCACTTTTGCTTCAATATTTGCGATGCCCCTGAACAGATACAATTATTCTATTATCAGGAGGATGCCATTAATCGCTTTATATAATGCTACTTGTAACACTTATGCCCTGAACGGAGACAGTTTAGGCTGTTATGCCTGGCGGCTTTGTTGGAGTAAGTTTTTCAACACTGCTAACAATAAAATTGATTGTATCGTCAGCTACCTTATCGAATTTATCATTTATCTCTTTTCCTATTTCTTGATTTTTAACATATTCGTGTAGAGCTAAAGCAGTTATAGCTGCACATGCTGCAATTAAGCCAGTTTGTGCTATAATGAATAGTGATAATCCTCCTACGAATATAGATGTTAATCCAATAGCCAGGTTTATAATTTTACTTTGTGTTGTTTGTTGCGTCGCTCGGCTTTGATCTGCCTGTTTATCCTCTAAAGCATTCGATATTGTTTTTAAGGCAACTTTTATCGCTACTGCCGCAACTGAAACCATAATTAGCCCTATAGCTATTTTTGCTAAAAGAAGAATCGATGGTAGCATCATTACAAATAATAGCGCGCCAATTCCTCCAGCTAACCACTTCTCATTTATTTTTTTTGATTGATTCGTACCGGTGTTCATTATTACCCTCCACTTTATTTATGATTCACCTATATCTAATGCGAAATATGAAGGTAGTCAACTATATATTTTATATGAAAGATTGTATTAAAAGTTTTTCATGTTATTTTTTGCTGCTTCGTGGTTAAATTTGGAATTTTAGAAAGAGTTACGTATTATTTGAAATTCTTGTATACTGTTTTGAATCAGTTAAATAGATAATGAAGTGCAGGACGCAGTTTTAATTTTACAAGGTGGCAGGTGCTTTTGGGGAAAATCAGTAGGTAAAAAAGGCAAGTGCATAGGTGAGGTCTGTTTTACCACTGGTATGACCGGTTATCAGCATACTATAACTGATCCTTCTTTTGCCGATCAAATTATAACGTTCACTTTTCCTCACATTGGTAACGTTGGAATAAACCATAAGGATAATGAAGGAAAGAAAATTTTTGCAAGTGGTGTGGTTATGCGTGAACTTTCTTCTATGTCCCACCCTTCTTCATATGTCAGTTTAAATGATTGGTTAGAGAAAAATAACGTGATTGGGATATCAGGAGTTGATACTAGAGCTTTAACGAGACATTTGAGAGAACATGGATCTCAAAATGGAATGATATGCTCATCGAGTAAGGCGCATGCGTTGGACAAATTGAAGGAATACAAATCTGTAAATGGGATAGAAATAACCAATAAAGTCAGCTTGCATAGTAATTTTAAAAGTGACCTTAATGCAAAATATAGGGTTGTAATCGTTGATTTTGGCGTAAAAATCAGTATAGTTTCACGCTTAATAGAACTTGGTTGTACAGTTGAATTAATCAGACCAAGCACAGGTTTTGCTCAAAAAGTGTTGAGTATGAATCCAGATGGGATAGTGCTTTCAAATGGTCCTGGTGATCCGCAAGAAATAGGAGAAAGTGTAGTTTCAGAAATAGACATCATTATAAAATCTAAAATACCAATTTTTGGCATATGCATGGGCCATCAATTACTTGCGATTACTTTGGGGGCAAAGACCATCAAGATGGATATAGGTCACCGAGGGAGTAACCATCCAGTTTATGATGTAATTAGTGGAAAAGTTGAGATCACTAGCCAAAATCATGGTTTCGTTGTTGATTCAGCTTCTCTTCTAAGTAATGTTGAAATTACTCACATTTCTCTATTTGATAATAGTGTAGAGGGAATAATGATGAAGGATTACCCAGTCTTTTCTGTGCAATACCATCCAGAAGAAGCGCCAGGTACGCATGATTCGCATTATTTGTTTAAACGTTTTATTGACAATATTGTGTTATATAAAATGAAATCTGCGTGATTTTAATCAGGGTAGGTTTTATTGCTTGATTTTTTAATTTTAGGCGTTTAGTATTAAACACAGTAAGAGCTTAAGTTAAGATGCTAAAATAGTATTCTCTTAACAAATTTTTGCGGAGGAGTGACCGAGTGGTTAAAGGTAACAGACTGTAAATCTGTCCGCGTGAGCGTACGTAGGTTCGAATCCTACCTCCTCCATTGTGCGGGTATAGCTCAATGGTAGAGCTCTAGCCTTCCAAGCTAGTGACGTGGGTTCGATTCCCACTATCCGCTCTTTTTTTTGTTGTATTTTTATAAAATCAACATATTATTTGTTGATGTATTTGTATTTTAGGTAGAAAAGTTTAAATTATGGTAGCGATAGTGGAAGCATTTGGAAAGCCGCATGTAAATGTGGGAACAATAGGACATGTGGATCATGGGAAGACGACGTTAACAGCGGCGATAACGAAGCATTATGGAAATTTTGTAGCGTACGATCAGATAGATAAAGCGCCAGAAGAAAGGAAGAGGGGGATAACGATAGCAACAGCGCATGTTGAGTATCAGACGGAAAAAAGGCATTATGCACACGTTGATTGTCCTGGACACGCTGACTATGTAAAGAACATGATAGTAGGTGCAGCACAGATGGATGCGGCGGTATTGGTAGTGTCGGGGGTTGATGGGCCAATGCCACAAACGAGAGAGCATATATTGCTGGCGAAGCAGGTAGGTGTTGGATATATCGTGGTGTATATAAATAAAGCTGATGTTGCTGATGCTGATATGATAGATTTAGTAGAAATGGAAGTGAGGGAATTACTGAGTAGATACGGATTTCCAGGGGATGAAGTGCCTGTGGTGGTTGGTTCAGCACTCAAGGCGCTGGAGGATGACAGCAGCGAATATGGAAAGAAATCAATAGACAAATTGATGGAAAAGTTAGATGAATATGTAGCGGTTCCACCAAGGCCTGTGGATTTACCATTTTTATTGCCAATCGAAGATGTATTTTCGATATCGGGGCGAGGAACAGTGGTAACAGGAAGAATAGAGAAGGGAGAGATAAAGGCGGGAGAAGAGATAGAGATAATAGGTCTGCAAGCGACGCAAAAGACGATATGCACAGGTGTTGAGATGTTTAAGAAGTTGCTGGATAAGGGAAGTGCAGGACTCAATGTAGGAATATTGTTAAGAGGAACAAAAAGAGAAGAAGTGGAGAGAGGGCAAGTATTAGCGAAACCGGGGACGATAACACCGCATAGAAAGTTTAAGGCGGAGGTTTATGTATTAAAGAAAGAGGAAGGAGGAAGGCATACACCATTTTTTGCGAATTACCAGCCACAGTTTTATTTAAGGACAACGGATGTAACTGGGAGCATAAAATTGCTAGATGGGAAGGAGATGGTAATGCCAGGAGATAATGTGAGTGTAGAAGTAGAATTGCAAGTACCGATAGCAATGGATAAGGGATTGCGTTTTGCGATAAGAGAAGGCGGTAGAACTGTTGGTTCTGGTGTTGTTTCTGAAATTTTGGAGTGAG
>NZ_JAPQLK010000100.1:0-10754 GCF_028981785.1 Wolbachia endosymbiont of Drosophila leontia | reverse complement strand
TTTTCTTTCTGCTACTCTCCAGTATTGGTCTAATTTTTTCAAATTGTTCTTTACTTATATCGCTTGGATAGCTTTTTTGCATAGATATACCTCTTTCTTAACTATGCTTATTTTACCTCATATTTTCGAGATCCTTAACAGGTTCTAACAATAAACAACTTTAGGTTTAAATTTATGAAATCAGTTGTTATATACATCAGCAAATACGAATTTAACTGGTGTTATGGACTTAAATAAATTTACCGAAAAAGCAAAAAGTCTAATTCAAAGTGCTCAAATGAAAGCGTTGGGAGCTGGGCATCAGATTTTTATGCCTGAGCATTTACTAAAAGTGATGCTTGAAGATGAATCAGGTTTAGTTCAGGATTTGATAAACGCTTGTGGTGGAAGTGTGCAAGGTATTTCTGATGCTGTGGATAGCGCAATAAAAAAGTTGCCAGTAATTGAAGGTCCAGGAAGTGGTGGCCTTCAACTTTCAAGAGAAATAGCAAAAGTTTTTGAAGATTCAATTGGTATTGCAAGAAGAAATAAAGATTCATTTGTTGCTGTTGAGCGTTTACTACAGGGCCTCACTGCACAAAAAGATGATACTGTAGGCAAAATTCTGGCAGAGAATGGTGTGACTCTACAAAAACTGAACTCAGTTATTGCAGAAATGAGAAAGGGCAGCAGTGCGGACTCGCCAAACAGTGAGGAAAAATTAAACGCGGCAAAGAAATATACAAAAGATGTTACAGAGCTTGCTATGCAAGGAAAGCTTGATCCTGTAATTGGTCGTGATGAAGAGATCAGAAGAACTATGCAGGTATCACTGAGGCGGACAAAAAATAATCCAGTGCTGATCGGTGAACCTGGTGTTGGAAAAACTGCAATAGTTGAGGGGCTTGCAAATAGAATTGTTGCAAACGATGTGCCACTTGGTTTGCATGATGCAAAGGTCTTAGCTTTGGATCTTGGAGCACTAATTGCTGGCACTAAGTTTAGAGGAGAGTTTGAGGAAAGGTTAAAAGCAGTGATTAATGAGATTTCGAGAGCGGAGGGAAAAATTATATTATTCATCGATGAATTGCACACTTTAGTTGGAGCAGGAGCAACAAGTGGTGCAATGGATGCCTCGAATCTGCTGAAGCCTGCTCTTGCGCGTGGAGAAATTCGCTGTATAGGAGCCACAACTTTAGATGAATATCGTCAGCATATAGAAAAAGATCCTGCACTTGCAAGGCGTTTTCAGCCTGTGTTTATCTCTCAACCAACTGAAACTGATACCATTTCAATACTCAGGGGTTTGAAGGAAAGATATGAGGTGCATCATGGTATAAGAATTACAGATGGTGCAATAATTGCTGCTGCAACGTTGTCCAATAGATATATAACAGATAGGTTTTTACCTGATAAAGCAATTGATTTGATTGATGAAGCAGCAAGCAGGGTGAGAATTGAAATGGATAGCAAGCCTGAAGTTATTGATGAACTTGAGAGAAAGGTTATACAGCTAAAGATTGAAGCAGAGGCTTTAAAAAAAGAAAGTGATGAAAATTCTAAACAGCGTTTAAAAAAGATAAATGAAGAGATCGAAAATTTAAACAGTAAATTTGCTGACTTGAACAGCAAATGGCAGATGGAAAAGAATAAAATAGCTAGAATACAAGAAACAGCCGAAAAATTAGATAACGCTAGAAAAGAGTTGGAATTAGTTCAGCGTAGTGGGAATTTGGGAAGAGCAGGAGAGCTGATGTATGGTGTGATTCCTCAGCTTGAGAATGAATTAAAAAATCAGGAAAAGGTTACTGATAGTTTCTTAAAGAAAGAAGTGACTGGAGATGATATTGCAAACATTGTTTCAAAGTGGACAGGAATTCCAGTTGATAACATGATGCACAGCGAAAAGGAAAAACTTCTCAACATGGAGAATGAAATAGGAAGAAGAGTAATAGGGCAGAAAGATGCAATAGAAGCGATAAGTAATGCAGTTAGGCGCTCTCGCTCTGGTGTGCAAGATACTAATCGACCTTTTGGTTCATTCTTATTCTTGGGTCCAACCGGAGTTGGAAAAACAGAATTGGCAAAAGCCCTTGCTGAATTTCTGTTTGACGATCAATCAGCGCTTTTGCGTTTTGATATGTCAGAATATATGGAAAAACATTCTGTTTCAAAGTTAATTGGCGCACCTCCAGGGTATGTTGGCTATGAACAAGGTGGCAGATTAACTGAAGCAGTGAGGAGAAGACCATATCAGGTAATCTTATTTGATGAGATAGAAAAGGCAAATCCAGATATATTTAATCTATTGCTGCAAATCTTGGATGAGGGGAGACTCACTGATAGTCATGGCAAATTGATTGATTTTCGCAATACCATACTGATTTTAACTTCTAATCTTGGTGCTGAGATAATGCTAAAGGGGATTGCTGAGTCTGTAAAAGATGAGGTAATGCAGATAATTAAATCAACATTTCGTCCAGAATTTTTAAACAGACTGGATGAAATTATTATATTTCACAGTTTAACCAGAAATGACATCTATAAAATTATAGATGTTCAATTTTCTTATTTACAAAAAACACTTGCTAAGCGTAAACTGAGTATAAGTTTGTCGCAGGAAGCTAAAGAACTAATAGCACAAACTGGCTATGACCCTGAATATGGAGCAAGGCCCCTAAAAAGGGTGATACAAGAGTGTATTCAAAATAATTTAGCTAAATTAGTTTTATCGGGGGAAGTAGTAGAAAATGATGAACTAATAGTGTACGCTCTTGATAATGAAATCTTAGTTAAAAAGGTTTAAGTTCACTGTGTATTTTTGTTAAAAAAAATGTGTATAGATCATAATGTTGACACTGAGTCTTTATTTGAGTTAGCTGATCAAGAAAATCAGCAAGATAAAGAAAAAATTAAAAAATTTATTAAGTATTTTTATAGTTTTGTTTATAAAAGCGACCTAAAAGCCAATGATAAGTTTTTGCTATATATTGTAAACGATGCTTACAATTTTGTTTCTCAAAAAGAGAAAGATGAAAGTAAGTTAGTAGTAAGTAATATAGATGATATACCAGGAATAGAAGGCGATTTTACCACGATTAAGATAACAAACGATGATATGCCATTTTTGGTTGACTCCGTTATTACAACTATTAAGTCGCACGATTTAACCATATGCTATTATAGCAACAGCATAATTAACATTAAAAGAAAAGATGGCCTAATAGATGAGATTTACCCTTTGGAAGAAAGTAATGGAATAAAAGAGTCAGTTATATATGTAATTATCAAAGGTATAAGTGACAGTTTTGTTGATACATTAAAAGAATCTCTACAAAAAACGCTGAAAGCAGTTAATTGTGTTGTGAAAGATTGGCACTTAATGCTTAAGAAACTTGATGAGGCAAGTCTTTCTGTCATCCCAGCACTTGATACTGGGATCCAGGAAAAGGACACGTGGATTCCAGTGTCACGCACTGGAATGACACCAGACCGAAATCAAGAGCAAAAAGATTTTCTAGTTTGGTTAAAGAATAATAATTTTGTATTTCTAGGTTATCAAGAATATATTGCTGGTAAAGATGAAAAACTCGTCTGTGATGGCAAAAAGGACCTTGGCCTGATGAGAGTAGGTCAAAGTACGTTGATTCCTTCTGCAAACCTTGATTCCCTATACATATTGAGATCAGATCTAATCTCAATAGTCCATCGGCGTACATACATGAATTGTATAGGAATAAAAGAATTTGATGACCAGGGTAATGTAGTAAAGGAACGGCGTTTTTTCGGGCTATTTACTTCTGTAGCGGAGGTCCAAGATATTCGAACTATTCCAATAATAAAAGATAAAGTTAAAGTTATAGAAAAAAATGCAGGATTTGTAACCGGGGGCCACAACAATAAAGCTTTGATTTCTATTTTGCAAGTGTTCTCTTGTGATGAATTATTCCAATCAAATGAAGACGAATTATTTAAAATTTGCATTTCGATCATGTCTCTTGCGATTAGGCCAAGGGTCAGATTATTTTTAAGAAGAGTCGGGGATTTTATTAGTTGCATAGTGCTGATACCGATGCGTTATGCTAGCGCTAGGCTAATGTTCAAAATACGTGACATATTGAAGGATGAGACAAGTGCAGGAAGTTCAGATATTTATAACAATCACATTATCAATGAATATGATTTGATGAAATTGCATGTAGTGCTAAAGACCAAAAATGCTAGCGTTCTTGATGATGAAGTTTTGCGTATCGAAAACAAATTAAGAAACATTACAGAAAAGTGGGAAGATCGTTTTATAGACAATTTATACAATACTTTTAGCACTGTTGAGGATATATTCATCCGTTATTGCAAGGCATTTCCAATAAGCTATCAAGAGAGTTTCGAACCTCATGACGCATATTACGATATGAAAAAATTGGAGATAGTGAGGAAGAAAGGAGTTAGCGAGGTCGATTTAAGACTTACTCGTGATAATCTTAATTATCAATTAAAGGTTTATACTCCAAACAATGGAGGCCTTGAATTATCGAAGATATTAAGGATCACTAAGAATTTGGGAGCTAAAATTCTATCTCATAATGGCTATTACATAGAAATTAACGGTGGAATATGGATACACCATTTTGTGTTGTCAAGAGTCGATGAATTAATAGACAACATTACTCTAAAAGAGCAATTTGAAATAACACTTGCGAAAGTGTTTAGCAAGGAAATTAAGAATGACTATTTCAATAGTTTGATCATTATTGCTGGGCTCAAGTGGAAGGAAGTGCTTCTGATTAGAGCGCTAAGTGCCTATCTAAAGCAGACGTCATTTAACTACAACCCAGAATATATCCAAAAGGTAGTCTCAGAGTATCCAAAAGTAGTAAAGTATTTGATACAACTATTTCATGCAAGATTTGATCCTAACATAGACATTGATAGAGCAGAAACTACGGACATTGTCAGAGAAAAAATTGAGGAACTTCTAAAAGAGATCAGCAATGTTTCACATGATTACGTTTTGCGCTCGATATTTAACTTGATAATGGCTATTTTAAGGACCAGTTATTATCAAGACGATAAACCATATTTATCTACAAAATTTGACTCAAGTAAAATAAATGGTTTGCCTGATCCTCGTCCGTATCGCGAATTGTATATTTATTCAAACCTTTTTGAGGGAATACATCTAAGAGGAGGGAAATTAGCCCGTGGTGGCTTAAGGTGGTCGGATAGGACGGAAGATTTCCGCAGTGAAGTTTTGGGGCTCATGAAAGCTCAGATGACAAAAAATGCGGTTATTGTCCCTGTTGGTGCAAAGGGTGGATTTGTAATAAAGCAAGCTTATAAAGATAAGAATATTTTAAGAGAGAAAAGTGTTGAGTGCTATAAGAGTTTTATTAGAGGAATGCTTGATATTACTGATAACGTGGTTGATGGTGAAATAATTCCACCAGAGAATGTGATTAGGTATGATGAAGACGATCCATACTTGGTAGTTGCAGCAGATAAAGGCACTGCTTCATTTTCTGATTATGCCAACCAGATAGCCTCTGAATACAATTTTTGGCTTGGCGATGCATTTGCATCTGGTGGATCAGCAGGTTATGATCACAAAAAAATGGGTATTACAGCCAGAGGTGCATGGATTGCAGCACAGAGGCATTTTTGGAAAATGAATAAGGATACTTACCAGGATACAACTGTTATTGGAATTGGAGATATGGCTGGCGATCTATTTGGAAACGGTATGCTGCTTTCAAAAAATATACATTTAATCGGCGCATTTAACCATATGCATATTTTTGTTGACCCAAACCCTGATGCAGAAAAGAGTTTCACAGAGCGTAAACGTCTCTTTGAGTTACCATTTTCAACTTGGATGGATTATAATAAAGATTTGATTTCTAAGGGTGGAGGAGTATTTGAGCGTAGCAGTAAGCAAGTAAACATTTCTCAAGAAATAAAAAAGTGCTTTGATATAACAGAAGATATGCTACCTCCAAGTGATTTGATTAGATATCTATTGAAAGCAAAAGTGGATTTCATATGGAATGGAGGAATTGGCACGTTTGTTAAGGCAAAGAGTGAAAATCATAGCATGGTCGGTGACAAAGCAAACGATGAGTTAAGAGTGAATGGTAAAGATATTAGAGCTTCTATGTTTATAGAGGGTGGAAATCTTGGTTGTACACAGTTTGGAAGAATAGAATATGCTGAAAAAGGTGGATATATCAATGCAGACTTTGTTGATAATTCAGCCGGAGTGATATGTTCGGACCTTGAAGTTAACATTAAGATTGCATTTGTTTCAGCTATGAAAGCAGGGGGTATTTCTTTAGAAAAAAGGAATGAAATACTGGCAAGTATGGTGGATGAAGTTGCATCCAAAGTGCTTGAGAACCACAACAAAATTGAAACAAAAGCATTACTTCTTGAGTGTTTGCAAGCTAAAGAGAGATTGGAGCAGCACCACAGGTTACTGCTCAGTTTAGAAAAATCTGGGCTGTTAAACCGAAGCGTAGAATTTCTTCCAACTGAAGAAGAGATAGCAAGGATGTTAACTGGTGCAGAAGGTTTCAGTTCTCCTCAGCTCTCTGTTCTAATGTCTTATGCTAGAACAGCAATAAAAAATGAAATTATACATTCCGATCTGTCTGAAAAAGATCTTATATCTCATGACTACTTGCTAGGTTATTTTCCTAAAAAGATGGTAACAAAGTTTAAGGATTTCATATTAAAACACCAACTTCGTAGAGAAATTATCTCTACTTGCATTGCAAATGATGTAGTGAATAGAATGGGCTGTATATTCATCAATAATTTGGCTGAGAACACTGGAATTAAGATACAAGAAGCGGTTAACATATATATTGTTGTTAACCACCTGTATGATTTAAACAGCCTGTGGCAGAAAATTGATGAATTGGATGGAAAAATTGATGTTAACTCATACTTACAAATAGTGAGGAACGTGCAGAAATTTATTGGCAGAGTATCATTTTGGCTAGTGAAAAATCTTGGCAAGCTTAGCTTTGTAGAATTGGATGATGTTACAAAATTTAAAGATGCAATTGAAACTTTAGGCCAGAACTTAACTGATGTTTTAGATGAACACCTATTAAAGATCTATAGCCATGGATCAACTTCTTTAGTAGAACTTAATATAAATAAAGATCTAGCAAAAAAAGTTGCTGATCTATGCGTTCTTGCTTATGCACTAGACATTATATCTGTTGCTGAACAGACATCTTTGTCCATTCTTGATGCTGGTAAAATATACTTTGAGTTAAAGTCGCTGTTAAGATTCGATCTGATTAGAACAATTGCCATCAAGATGAAAAGCCGCTCTTCTTATTGGGATCGCAGCTTAGTTAATGATTTATTGGACGATTTAAGCAATTACCATCACAAGCTAGCTGTTAAAGTCATAAAAGCTACTGATAACCCTGAAGATAAGGTTCAAACCTGGGCTTGTGATGATAAGGACTACATAGAACGTTATAATAGTTTTTTAGATGAGATGGTTGCTTCTAAACTTGATTTAAGCAAATTAATATTTATAATCAGAAGGATTAAAGTACTTGCTTCATAGGAAAATGTTCAATATAGGTCTTTCAGAAATTTTAGTTGTAGCTTTAGTGAGCATAATTGTTCTTGATAAAAATAAGGTGCCTGTATTTATTGATCTTATTAGGAATGTGTATAAGTATCTTATGATTATAAAATCAAAAGCTAGGAGGTTATTGAAAGACGCAGGAGTTGAAGACTTACATAAAGAATGTAATGCTGAGAAAGTAAATTACATAATTGGTAAAAATGGTAAGCTTTATCCTACTTATGATATAGATAATACATCTAAAGATAATGACAGCAAAGATTCTGGTAGTAGATGATGTACTATCTAATGTCAAGCTTTTAGAAGCTCGACTAAAAGCAGAGTACTATACGGTTATCGTAGCTCATGATGGTGAAGAAGCTATAGATTTAGTAGCAAAGCAGCAGCCCGATATTATATTACTTGATATCATGATGCCAAAGATGAATGGCTTTCAAGTTTGTAAGGAGCTAAAGAGTGATCCCTTGACAACCCATGTTCCAATAATTATGGTAACTGCGCTGCATGATACTCATGATAGAGTGCAAGGTATTAATGCTGGCGCGGATGATTTTCTGACTAAACCAATAAACGAAACTGCTTTATCTGCACGAATTAAGTCTCTCACACGCTTAAAGATGATTATTGATGAATTGCGTTTGAGAGGAGAAACTAACGCTGAGATTGGTGGAGTCGCAGGAAACAGTATTATGGATTATTCCAATCAGATTTTTGATGCTAACATACTTGTTATAGATGAGGATGTTCATCAAGCAGAGCAGATATATGATATATTAAAGCAACGCTTTAGGTCAATTAAAATACTGAGTGATCCAATGGAAGCATTGAAGGTTGGTATTGAGAGTGGTTACGACCTGATCATTTCTAATATGCAATTTTCAAAAACTGACGGCTTGCGTTTGTGTTCTGAGTTTCGTAGTAAGGTGGAAACACGTTATACACCAATTCTGATTCTTTCTGAGGATTATGATAAAAACAATTTAGTAAAAGCACTTGATGTAGGTGCTAATGATTATTTAACAGTACCTTTGGATGAGGGTGAGCTAATAGCAAGGGTTAATTCGCAAGTAAAACGCAAAAGATATCAAGATGCCTTGAGAATGAATTTATTTAATAATGCGGAAATGTCTATAAAGGACCCATTAACTAACTGTTATAATAGAAGATATTTTGATGCACACTTAAGAAACATTGTTAAGGACTCTGTGGAAAAGGATAGAAGGTTGTCTCTTATGATACTTGATATAGACTATTTTAAGATAGTGAATGACAGTTTTGGGCATAGTGCTGGAGATGAACTTTTAAAGCAAATACAGAAAAGAATTTCTGAAAATATCAGAGTGACAGATTTACTAGCTAGGTTTGGTGGTGAGGAGTTTGTTGTTGTAATGCCAGATACCAATGTATCAGATGCGTATACTATTGCGGAGAGAATACGAAAAATTATTGCTAAAGAACCTTTTGTACTTGCGGATAAAAATACAACCCATAATGTAACTGTGAGCATTGGAATTGCAGAAATGCAAGGATCTGACTTTGATGATATTAAAAAATTTATAGTACGTGCTGACAGATATTTATATAAAGCAAAAAACAGTGGTAGAAATAGAGTGGTTACTGGCTATAGCTAAAGTGGCTTAAGTTTACCGACAACCGTCATTCCACTACTCGTGAGCGGAATCTATGCTGAGATACCGCGAATGAATCGCGGTATGACGTGTTGCTTGGGTTAGCTATAGATTTCTGAAATGATTTCAAAAAAATGATAACTAAGATTAAAGCGACAACATGAGGTTTCTCAGCTCTGGAAATTTCACGTTTAACTGCAAAAATAGATACTTATTTAAAAAATATCCTGTGACTTTCAGTCCTAACTGAAATTCTTGGAATGAGTAGCTGTTTTGTAGGGTATTATTGTATACATCATGCAACATTTGTGGAAAAGGTAGGAGTTTATCTGCATAATAATCTCCTACTTTTTTTGACACTGCTCTACCAGTTTTTGGAGAAATAAATTGCAGATTTTCCTTAACACCTGTTACAGCGCATTTGGATAAGTCTAACTTGAATCCCAATTGCGTAAGAAGCAGAAGCTCTAAGTTAAGATAATGGCTTTGCCAAGACTGATTGTTGTGTTTTATTACATCGATGAAACATCGAAAATTGTCATACAGCATGGCACAGGGTTCACTTTCTGGAAGCACTTTTTCTAAAATAGAGGAGAAAGAAGCAATAGTAATGCTTTTTAACCTATCTTGAAAGAAATGATGGAATGGAGATTTGATTAATTCGCACCTAAAAAAACCTAGATTTTCAGGTAACTTAGCACTCCATTCTGCATGTAATAGATTACTTATCTGAAACTTATAATTGCTATTGTTTGTTAGCTTAGTTAATCCCCTGCGCTTTCCATGACTTTTTGTAAACAGAGAAAGAATTAAGTTTTTATCGCCGTATTTTTTAGCAGCTATAATGATGCCTTCATCTTTCCATCTCATTTAGAGTGCATTGACCGTATGACATTATAGGATAGTACACCTAGAGCTTGCAATCCATAAAAATCACTTACTCCGTTACTATTCCAAAGTTTCAAGGCTATGAGAGAGTAAGTTATTGGCTGCCACTCTTCTTCCTGAGCCTCCATGCTGAGCTTTTGGTTTGCCAAATAATTGTTTGAATGATTTTAGTAACCATTACTTTTCCTTATCTGAAATTTTGGATAATTCAGCTTCCAATTCTTCTATCGTCGGTAAAGCTGTTTTTATGTTCTCTGGTAGATTTTCAGTTATTCGATATTCTGCTAATCCTATTGGTTTATTTATGTCTTTGAGTGTATATTTAGCAAGTACATCGTCTTTAGATTTACATAAGATTAACCCTATAGAAGGTTGATCTGTCGAGTGCTTCAGTAAATCATCAACTGCAGAAAGATAAAAATTCATTTTACCAGCATATTCCGGCTTAAAATCCTTACCTTTTAGTTCAATCACTACGAAGCAACGTAACTTTAAATGATAGAATAATAAATCAATATAAAAGTCTTTATTACCAACATCTAAATGAAATTGTCTACCAACAAATGCAAATCCTTCACCGAGTTCTAAGAACCTGTTTAAAATCTTCGTAATAGGAGAGAAATGAAGGAAAGGACAATCATTTGCAAGCT
>NZ_JAPQLK010000099.1:0-2276 GCF_028981785.1 Wolbachia endosymbiont of Drosophila leontia | reverse complement strand
CTGTTTTGATTTGTGTGAAAATTATTGTTGACTTATGTGCAATTAGAGAACCTAAGTCACTTTAGCTATATATAAAAGGTTTAAGTGGTTGTATTGATGTATCTTTGTATTAAAAAACACCCAATAAGCAGAGTTGTAGGTGGAATAAACCACAAAATGTAAGTGCTAGGTGGTACGATTATAATTGAATTGCCGTAAGAATTTTTTAACTCTGAGATTATCTCTTCATCTGTGTATCCATCATTGATTTTTTTACGAATTGCTTCTCGCATATCATACGCGATCTGAGATCCAGATTCAGACAATGATTCGCCAGAACATATTGGACACCTTATTATTTCAAATAAACTTGTTGCTCGTTTTTCCATGCTTTTATCTCTGAGTTTATTATCCAGAGTAAAAGCGTTTACGCCTGAGTGGAATATCAATATGAAAAGTAAACTAACTACTGCTCTCATCCTTGGTTAATTGGGTTATTTTACTGAGCTGGTTCATAAAATCAGTGGTGGATAACTTTCCAATAAAGCTTGACCCTACGTCATCATCGTACTTTATTGAAAATTGAATGCCATCATCAGTTGTTTTTTCTGATAAGGAAGACATTAATTTTTCAAACGCATCTGAAGTTTTTGAGTCACCAATCATAAACGAGATTAATTCTTTATAATTTGATATAGCCACGTTGATTTTGTCTTTAAATGAAGACGTAACCAAATTATAATTTCGCACTCCACCATCTGCAGCAAGAGAAAAATTATTACTTTGAATTAAAAATTTCTCTATGTTGAAATTAATTCTGGAAGCTGAGATGTGGTTTACAAATTCGTAATCAAATTTAGTGTCGATACTAAGGTAACTTTCAGGACTTGCAGTATTTTTATACCGATAAGTATAAAAATCAAATCCTAGTTTAGTATTTCCACTTGGTTCTTTATCGAGGTGAAATTGAATGTAATTGCTTTTATCATTCACTTCAGTTATAACACTTTGCTGATTTTCTAAAACATCACATTTTAATCCATAATCTTCGTAACGAAGTGTATCTATATAGTCTATCACGGTACTATTTTTGTTGAATCGCAATGAAGATGGTAAATCGTTTAGTCTAACAACAAAGTGGCTGCTATCGTTTGTGTGGCATTTTATATTCTTTTTCTCATCACCATGAACAGCAATATTGACTTCATTGCTTGGTATGTAGATATATACTGATTTATCAAACAATCTATTTTTTATCAATAAAGCATCAGATGAGATGGTTAATTGCTCATTGGAAAATTTTGGGTTTGTCACACGAAAAATTAGGTTAGAAGGAAATCCACTAAAATCATGTGAAATATCAAATTTTTCGTCGTTAATGTATAGTATTGTTTCAGCTAAAAGATTTTTTACCTTACATGCAGAAAAATACCAAAAACCACTATACGCTACAGGAATAAACAAAAGTAAAGAGATGATAATATAGATAAAAATCTTACGCATAGCTAATCACTCCCCTGTTTATCCAATGATATATTTCTTGTACCCCTTGGTATGGTTACACACAAGCCGTCGATATCTTTTGTGATCTTTATTTGGCATCCAAGCCTCGACGTCTCTGTTAAGCCGAAAGCTAGGTCTAACATATCATTTTCCTCATCAGATATGGGATTATGCGTTTCTACAGCATCATAAGATTTTGGATCAACAATCACGTGGCATGTAGAACAAGCAAGAGAGCCTTCACATGCACCTTCAAGCAGATCTGGATCACTTCTATGGGCTAAATTGAGCAGAGTTTCTCCCTCTGCAGCTTCATAACTTTTCTTACTCCCATCAGGTAAAATAAAAGTAACAGATGGCATATTATTCCTATTAAAATCCTTACTAATTTCTCTATATCCTACAGGTAATAACTAATATTTGCAAACTCTTTGCAATTCCAGTGCCTATATTTCTTGTTATCCAAGTAGCTCTTTGTTGTCATCCGAGTAGCTGACACTGGTTCCCTTATGACGGCAGTGCCCTCTTCTTGTCATCCCAGTGCCCTGATTACTTGGATCCAGAAAAAAGAATGGTGTCATGCAAGTAGCCTCCTTCTCCTGTCATCCGAGTAGCTGACACTGGGATGACACCCCACTTAACCGTCATACTGCCGCGGTATCTCTTAGAACCTGTTAAGGATCTCGAAAATATGAGGTAGAATAAGCATAGTTAAGAAAGAGGCATATCTATGCAAAAAAGCTATCCAAGCGATATAAGTAAAGAACAATTTGAAAAAATTAGACCAATACTGG
>NZ_JAPQLK010000098.1:0-3911 GCF_028981785.1 Wolbachia endosymbiont of Drosophila leontia | reverse complement strand
ACGGGACTCCGACTTTTATCCCGGTAGGTTTAACTCCTACTGAACATACTCACCTTCTCTGGACACACGCAAGTAAAAGACTACAACGGAGTAAGCAGCAGTTAAAAGAGAAAGACGAGGAAATAATAGCATTAAAAGCTCAACAAAATACACAAGAAGTTGCGAACTTACAGCAACAGTTACAAGCTAAAGACGATGAAATAAAAGATTTACAAGAACAGCTAAACAACCAACCAGATGCTACTCTGTTAAAAGCTAAAGACGATGAAATAAAAGATTTACAAGAACAGCTAAACAACCGACCAAGTGCTGCTCAGTTACAAGCTAAAGATGAGGAAATAACACAATTAAAAGCTCAAGTTCAGCAGTTGCAAGCTAAAAATGCTGAAGTTGTGGAGTTAAATAAACAATTAGAAGAGAGTAAAAGTCTTGTTGATAAATTACAGAAGGAAAAACAAACATTAGAAGATAAAAGCAAAACAACTGAGCAACCAAAACAAGGCAATGGAGCGAAGTACACCGCTACTGTTGGTGTTGGTCTTGCTGCTGGACTGATAGCATTTACTGCACTTGAACATACAGTTAGGTTAGAGATGTTAGTAATAATTGGTATAGCAGTAACATCTGCACTCGTAGCTGGTGGTATTACATATGCAGTATTACCTAGTACTCAAGTAGATGGGGCAAAAGAACAAGAAGTAAATGAGATGGGAAAAAGAAGTAACAAGGGTTAAGCCGAAATGTACGTGTCAAGTAAAACACTTGACGCGAACTTCAGTTTTTATATTCCTTCATTAGCATAATATAATTTTGTGCTGATTGTGTAATATGTTTAATTTCTTCATTCAACATTTTTTTGAAGAATTTTGCTGGCCTGCCAGCCCATATTTCCCCACTTTTTATTACTTTTCCATGTGTCACTAGCGAGCCAGCAGCTACCATAGCTTCAGACTCCACAACTGCATGGTCCATCACGGTAGAGCCCATACCAATAAACGCTTTATCATGCACCGTGCATGCATGCAACATACAAAAATGTCCCACTGTTACCATGCTGCCAATAATTGTGTCACCACCTGGGTTTCTATCCACATGAATTACCGTTCCATCTTGAATATTTGTTCCATCACCTATTTTTATTGATCCAACGTCCCCTCTGACCACACAATTAAACCAGATGCTCGCATTTCTTCCTATTTCAACCTTGCCTATGATATGCGAACCACCTGCGATGAAAGCACTTTCGTCTATTTTTGGTTCATAATCTTTGTATTTTAAAATGTGATACATATTAAGCCCAAAGTCTTATGCATATGTTAATCAAAATAAGGTAAGCAGTAAATACATACTTAGATTTCAAACTACTTGGGTGACAGATGTTCTTGACTTACGTGCTTTGTACTGCTAAGATTTTTATTTTCAGCCCTATCTATAATGTCAGTAGCGGTATTAAGTATATTTCAAATAATATTGGTTGTTGTGTTAGTAATTTTAGTGCTCTTGCAGCCGCCTGGAAGTAGTTCGTTAAGTGGTTTTAGTAATACACAACAGGGGGTCAATTCGATGATTCCGGTGAAATCTTCTGAAAACCCGCTCAGCAGAATAACGGCTATTGTTGCTGGATTGTTTATTATAAACACATTGCTATTGTCAGGATTATGTTCAAAAGACGTACATAAAAAATCGATCGCAGAAAAAATTATATTAGAAAAAAAGCAAGAAAGTGAATCTACTTCTGTTCCATTTGAAAATTAATGAAGGAAGCTAAATTTATCTTTGTCACAGGTGGAGTTGTGTCATCGCTTGGTAAAGGCTTAGTTGCTTCGAGTGTTGGTGCGCTTCTTCAAGCTCATGGTTTTAAGATCCGTATCAGAAAACTTGACCCGTATCTCAACATTGATCCTGGAACAATGAACCCAACTCAGCACGGAGAGGTATTTGTTACCGAAGATGGTGCTGAAACTGATTTGGATCTTGGGCATTATGAGCGTTTTACTGGAATTAAAGCAACAAAAGATGATAATATAACAACCGGTAAGATATATCATGAGTTATTGAAGAAAGAGAGGCGTGGTGATTATCTGGGCAAAACTGTGCAAGTCATTCCTCATGTGACAGATTTGATCAAATCGTTCATTTTTAATGGTACGGAAGGTTTAGATTTTGTAATATGTGAAATAGGCGGAACTGTAGGTGACATTGAAAGCCAACCATTTTTGGAGGCTATACGCCAAGTTAACTACACATTAGGAAAACAAAGAGTTATCCTGATTCACTTAACTTTAATACCATATCTTACCGCAGCGCAAGAATTAAAGACAAAACCAACGCAGCATTCAGTTCGAGAGTTAAATTCCGCGGGGTTACAACCAGATATTATATTATGCCGCAGTGAGAAAGAAATTTTCGATAATCAAAGAGAGAAAATAGCTAAGCTTTGCAATGTTTCTTTATCCAATGTAATACCTGCCCCTGATGTGAGTCATATATATGAGTTACCGGTGTTGTATAGCCAATGTGGGCTTGATACGCAAATTTTGGAGCACTTTCATTTAAGTAAGCCAAAACCAAGCTTGACTGAATGGGATCAAATAGTGCATTCCATAAGGCACCCAACACAGGAAGTTACTGTATCTATAGTGGGAAAATACACCGAATTCCCTGATGCATACAAATCACTGATTGAAGCATTAAATCATGGTGCGATTAGTAATAAAGTCAAAGCAAAGATAAATTGGGTTAACTCAAGAGAGAAGGAAGAAAAACCTATAAATGAAAAACTTATAGGAGAGAAATTACAGAATTCTCATGCAATCCTTGTTCCAGGGGGGTTTGGTGATGACGGAGTAGAGGGTAAAATATTAGCAATAAATTATGCCCGTACAAATAATATCCCATTTTTCGGAATTTGCCTTGGTATGCAGCTTGCAATTATTGAATTTGCTCGTAATGTTGTTAAGCTTGAAGATGCACACTCTGAAGAATTTCGTAACTGTAAACATCCAATCGTTAAGTTAGCTGGCGATCAAGATGACGATCTTGGTGGAACCATGAGACTTGGGGCATACAAATGTAATATAAATGCAAACTCTAAAATGATGGATGCATATAGTAACACTACTATTTCAGAAAGACACAGGCATAGATACATAATCAATTCAGATTATAAAGATGATTTGGAAAAAAATGGGCTGCTATGCAGTGGCATATCAGAAGATGGAACGTGCATAGAGGCAGTGGAGTTAGGGAGTCATCCGTGGTTTATTGGTGTGCAGTTTCATCCAGAATTTCAATCAAAGCCGTTTTCTCCTCATTCTCTTTTCGTGTCGTTCGTTAAAGCAGCAATTGATAAGAAATAAGTGCCTAGTGTTTAAGTATCAATATATGGAGCTTGCCATAGAGCAAGCCAAACTCGCTCAAAAAAATGATGAGGTGCCCATAGGTGCTGTAATAGTGAGTGGAGACAATATCATTTCTTCTGCACACAATATATCCAGCGATCCAACTGCACATGCAGAGATGTTAGCAATCAGACAAGCATTTTCAACTCCCACGCTTTGTGATGCTGATATGTACGTAACATTAGAACCATGTCCGATGTGTGCTCAAGCCATTTCCTTTGCCAGAATTAAACGATTGTACTTTGGAGCTTATAATCCAAAAGGTGGAGGAATTGAAAATGGTGCTAAGATATTTCAATTTTGCAGCCATATACCTGAAGTTTATGGTGGGATATTAGAAACAGAATGCTCTTTTTTGTTAAAGGATTTTTTTGAGAAATTAAGAACCTGTTAAGGATCTCGAAAATATGAGGTAAAATAAGCATAGTTAAGAAAGAGGCATATCTATGCAAAAAAGCTATCCAAGCGATATAAGTAAAGAACAATTTGAAAAAATTAGACCAATACTGG
>NZ_JAPQLK010000097.1:0-6373 GCF_028981785.1 Wolbachia endosymbiont of Drosophila leontia | reverse complement strand
AACTGTTGAGGTAATAAAGCGAAGTGAATTACATTCTTTCGTTGTATTGCCAAAGAGATGGGTTGTTGAGCGATCTTTTGCTTGGTTAGAAAAATGTNGAAGATTGTGGAAAAATTGCGAACGTAAACTCAACACCAGCTTGCAAATGATTGTCCTTTCCTTCATTTCTCTCCTATTGCGAAGATTTTAAACAGGTTCTCACTATCCAATTTTAGATTTTTTGATTCTGCTAAACTCTCAATAACACGAATTATAACATTCTTTCCATTCTCATCTATTGAGTGGATATCAGCTCCACGATTAATCAGCAATTCCATTATTTTGTGATCTGTAGCATGTCCTAAAGCCTGATTTAAAGCTTGATTATTATTTATATCAAATGATCCTGTATTCTTGAGAGACATAGTCTTTGAAAAGAATTTTCTAAAACTATTTAATGCATCATAGAGAATTAGGGTCAGTTTAACACCTTTTATGTCATTGTTTTTGACAGATTTAATTAAAAAATTATCTATTATGCCCATGATTATACCCCCTATATAAAAGCTCACTACCATGGTACAATTTTAAACTATGATGATTTATTTTCTACTAATAGCAGCTCTCTATAACCACTTAACAAGTGGTGGCATTGACATCATAATTGCATCTGGATTGCCGTCAGTCATTAAACCAAACCTTGTGCCACGATCGTATAACAGATTGAATTCTACATATCTGCCACGTTTTATTAATTGATTTTCTCGTTGTTCTTTTGTCCAAGATTTTTGAATATGTTTACGTATGACGTGCGAATAAATTTCCAAAAAGGCTTCACCTACTGCTTTTGTGAACTCAAAATCGTTTTCCCAGTTGCCAGAACTCAGATTATCATAGAAAATGCCACCAATGCCACGCGGCTCTTTTCTGTGTTGTAAGAAAAAATAGTTGTCACATTGCTCTTTAAATTTTGGATAATATCCGGTGTCAAATCTATCACATGTCATTTTGATTGATTCATGAATATACTCGCAATCTTCTTCATTTTTATATACTGGCGTAAAATCCATTCCTCCACCAAACCATTGTTTTGAAGTATATATCAGCCTTGTGTTCATATGTGCTGCAGGGATAAGGGGCGATTGCATATGAGACACTAAAGATATACCGCTTGCCCAAAACTCTCCGTTACTTTCACTTGCACCAGGAATCTCATTAATGGCTGAATCTGCAAATTTTCCGTGTACTTTTGAAACGTTTACTCCAACTTTTTCAAAAACATTACCAAAAATAATTGTAGACTCACCACCTCCACCACCTGGGCGATCCCACTTTCTCTTTTCGATCTTTGGCTCTGCGGATGATTGTTTTTCAATTAATAAGAAAGATTCTATAATCTTATCTCTTAGTGCACAGAACCATTTAAATGCTTGTGTTTTTTGTTTTTCCATAATATCCTCTTACTAGCTTATTAACATTGTTATATCTGATATTTAAGGAACTTAATTAGATTTGGATGGTAATTATCTATCAAAGACGTTAATAAATCTATAATAATTAAATCAATATAATAAAACATTTTCGTATGTACAACAATGCCAAGTAACAATAATGAATAAAAGATACATAGATAACAAAAAAGAGAACAGGGTTGACTTCATACTAAGAAATTATGGAATGTCAATTGTTGTGATGGCAGTTATTATGCTCTTACCTTCAGTAGCAATATCGATACTCTACTTTTTTGATATATATAGTCAGCATATTAATATAGGGATTAATTTATTAGTTAGCACTCTAACAACTCTCTTTATGATATATAATGTAAAACGCTACAGATACATACTTAACACTATAGAATTTCAAAATGCAATATTTGCAAATGCACTAAATCATAATACAGAATTTTGCCTTATTTTACATAAAGATGAAGGTATTATTTATGCTGATGCAAGGTTCTGCGAAAGGTTTAAAGATCATATAATAGATAATGACATTACGTTAGGCAAGATTCTTGAAATAGGAGATGTTTCAGAAGCAGACAAAAAAGTACTCTATCATGCACTAAAAAATAACTCTTCTGTACAGGTATGCATTTCCTTAAACAAGAAGAATAGAGTATCTAACTTTCTTTTGCTCTTTGAGCCGATACCAGATAATCCCCAAATTGCTATAAATAGTAATAAGATTTTAAATTTATCATTAGTGCCAATAGCAAGGCCAGATGGGTATTTTGTATTAAAAGCAACACAGATAAACAAGGAGCAGATATATGAAGAGTTAATAGAAAAACACAGCATAGGAACTTACATTGCAAATGCCAAAGGGGTGATTTTATCTGTAAATAAAAGATTTTTAGACATATTTGAACTAAAAAAACTGGAAAAAGGTAGCTCAATCAGTGATTTTATATCTCAATCTAAATATAACAATACAACAACCGATAATGAAATTTTGTTTTTTACTATAAGTGGTATTCCATTCAAGGCTTATATGAGCACTGCTATATTTTGTGATAAATACAACCATAGCTATATATATGGCTTTATAACACCAACCGAATCAAATATTGTTGATTATCAATTACACCCTTGTTTTGCAAATTCATCAATTGCTATTGCACAATGTGACATAAACGGCAACTTTGTAAAGAAAAATACGGCACTAATAAAGCTTGCAGGGTCAGATAATAATTCAATCTTTACGTTGATATTGGATAGTTATCATGTGAAAATACGTGAATATTTTTTGAGTAATAGAATAAATAATGCGTCTTTTGATGTACAGCTCAACGGCGGTAATAACATAAAAATATATTTCAATAAGTTTCTTCATAATAAGATGATCTTCATACTTTGTTATTTTATTGACAATACTGAACACAAAAACCTAGAGATAAAGCTTGAGCATTATCAAAAGATGCAAGCTATAGGGCAGTTAGCAGGTGGTATTGCGCATGATTTCAACAATATATTGACTGGGATAATAGGATTTTGCGATTTGCTTTTACTCCAGCATTCAGCTGGTGATCCATCTTTTGGAGATATAATACAGATACAGCAAAATGCAAAGCGTGGATCAAATTTAGTAAGACAATTGCTTGCTTTTTCAAGAAGACAGACCTTGCAGCCAAAAATTATTGATGTAAATGGAACTATAGCTAATCTTTATGAAATGATAAAAAGATTAATAGGTGAAAATATAAAATTTAACATTTATTATGGTAGAGACTTGGGTGCTGTTAGGGCCGATCAAGGGCAATTAGAGCAAGTTATACTTAACTTAGCAGTTAATGCTAGTGCTGCTATGGAAAAGGGCGGGGAATTAACTATACGAACCTTTAATCAAAAGATTGACTCATTAAATTCTACATCTCAGGATATGTTTTCTCCAGACAAGGAAACGATCGAACATGGAAATTATGTTGTGATTGAAGTAATTGATACTGGATGTGGAATGACAAGTGATACAGTTGGAAAGGTATTTGACCCATTTTTTTCTACCAAAGATATTACCTCTGGTACAGGTCTTGGCCTCTCTACTGTATATGGCATTATTAAACAAACTGAAGGATACATCTATGTTGCTAGCAAAGTAAATCATGGAACTAAATTTAGCATATTTTTGCCCATGGTTTACATATCCGATGAAAATCTGAGAGAGGAAGATAGTGAAGAAATAGAAAGACCGGTAGTAAGTGAAATTAAAGGTAATGGTATAATTTTATTGATTGAAGATGAAGATTCAGTAAGGGAATTCATTGCTAAAGCACTAAAAAGGAAAGGATTTGATGTAATAGAAGCAAGCATAGGCAGCGAGGCGCTAGAAATAATCAGTAAAAAAAGTCAACACATAGATCTTATAATCACTGATGTAATCATGCCAGAGGTGAGCGGCCCAGAAATAGTTAAAGAAGCATTGATCCATAGGCCAAATATCAACGTTATTTTTATTTCTGGGTATGCAGAAGATGCTTTTTTAAAGAGTGATGACATCAATATAGAAGATTTTCACTTTTTGCCAAAACCATTCACTCTGAATGAATTAGGAAACAAGGTTCAAAGTGTGTTACACAAAGCAAAAAAGACAGTCTAATTTTAGTGTGGTTCACAACAAAAAAATTTTCTAATGCAAAAGTTTCTTGCATATATACAATAGAATTATTTTATACATAAGATAAAAGGCGTGAGCAAGATTATTGCAATAGTAAATCAAAAGGGTGGAGTTGGCAAAACCACAACTAGTATAAATTTATCGACAGCCTTTGCTGCTGTGGGAAAAAGCACTTTATTGGTAGATCTTGATCCTCAAGGAAATGCTAGCACCGGGCTCGGGATTTCTTATCGTAGTAGGGAAGAAAAAAATATATACAAAATACTACTAAGCAGCGAAAATAAATTGATAGAATCGGCAATTTTCAATATAAAGGAAATTTCAAATTTATCACTAATTTCGTCAGTAGTTGATTTATCAGCTGCAGAAATTGAATTATCGCAACTTGAGCGAGGAAAATTTGTGCTAAAAAGCGCACTAGAGAAGATACGCGATAATTATGAGTATATAATCATCGATTGCCCTCCATCACTTGGGCTTCTAACCATAAATGCTTTGACTGCTGCTAATTCTATTATTGTCCCTCTTCAGTGTGAATTTTTTGCTCTGGAAGGATTAAGCCATTTAGTTAAAACTGTAGAGCTGATAAAAAGGAATAACCTAAACCCTTTTTTGGCAATAGAAGGGATAGTGTTAACAATGTATGACAGGCGTAACAAACTCAGTGAACAGATTAAAAACGATATTTGCCAGTATTTAAATGATAAAGTATACAAAACTATCATCCCATTGTATGAGACTGTTATTCCACGTAACGTACGGTTATCAGAAGCGCCTTCTCATGGAAAACCTGCTATTGTGTATGATCTTAAGTGTCCTGGTGCACAAGCATATATAAGTTTGGCAAGGGAAATTTTAAAAAAGCACGCGAGCAGTTGTAAGGAGAAGAAACTAGTAAGCGAGGGCGTAGTATGAAGGATGATAGACGCCTCGGCAGAGGTCTTGCCGGCCTCATAGGCGATAATTATGATAATAAAGAAGATCGACAAGAGCATTTGCCTATTTTATTACTGCACCCAAGCAAATTTCAACCGAGGAAACATTTTGACGAGGAGTCATTAAGAGAACTTGCAAATTCGATAAAGAAAAGTGGCATTATACAGCCTATCGTGGTACGCAAAGATTCAAATGATGACGGTTATGAAATAATAGCCGGGGAACGTCGTTGGCGAGCAAGCAAGATTGCAAATCTTAATAGTGCACCGGTTATCATAAAAGATCTGAGCGACAAGGAATGCTTGGAAGTATCCATAATTGAAAACATACAAAGACAAGATATTAATCCAATAGAAGAAGGTGAAGCGTATAAGAAACTGATAGATGAGTTTTTCTATACACATGAGGAATTAGCTTCAGCTATAGGCAAAAGCCGCAGCCACATAACCAATATGATTCGGATGTTGTCACTTCCCTGTAGGGTGAAAACAATGATCAACGAAAAAAAACTATCTATGGGTCATGCAAGAGCGTTGATTAATGTTGAAAATGCTGAAGGTATTGCAGAAAGAATAGTTTCTCAAGGCTTAAGCGTTAGACAAACTGAAAAATTGATAAAAGATTTGCATCAAGGCAACAACCAAAAAGAGCAGAAATATACTAGAAATCAAGATATGACGGTAATAGAAGGCGCTATATCTTCTCAACTTGGTTTAAAGATCAAAATTAATGGCAACAATTCTAAGGGTAAAGTTATGATACGGTATAATAATTCAAATGAATTGGATCTAATATTGAAAGTTTTGAATAGGAAACTTGAGGCATAGCTAGTAGCTGCCAGTAAAGCAACAAACCAATATCAACTGTTGGTGTCATGAAAGTAGCTGACACTGGTTTCCATCCAAGAGGGCAGTAGCCCCTTCGCTGTCATGCAAGTAGCCTCCCCCCCCCTGTCATCCCAGTGCTTGACACTGGGATCTAGCAAGCTTTGCTTGCAAATAAGTCTAATACGCGTCGCGTTTTATGCCAAAACACAATTGGAGTTACATGCAAAATAGATCCCAGTGTCAGCTACTCGGATGACAAAAAAAGGAGCACTGGAATAACAGCAGTCCCTCATACCGCGATTCATTCGCGGTATCTCTAGATCCCGCTAACAAGCAGCGGGATGACGAGGTTTACGCTTATCGGATTGTTTCAACACGTCATACCGCGATTCATCCACGGTATCTCTAGATCCCGCTGCGGGATGACGATTGTCGTTTAGCCATAAATATTAAGAAATTTACCAAACGAAAAAAAGGCAAAAGAAGCCCTGGGGTTATTATCCGCTTTAAAATATTGG
>NZ_JAPQLK010000096.1:0-1860 GCF_028981785.1 Wolbachia endosymbiont of Drosophila leontia | reverse complement strand
GAATATCAGTAGCTTATTATTCTGGTATTTATAACAAGAACGGTCAATGAATACCTAAATTTGAGTAAAAGAAATTTCACTACCATTTACCAATCCGGCTAAAATTCAAGAATTTCAATGCTTTAGCTATTTTCAATAGAATTAAATTTATTAATATAAATAACAAATTACTATTCTTAAATTTGATNAGATTGATTGCAAAAAAACAAGATTTTCAATAAGTTGCTTATAATCCTAATTATAGTTAGCCTTTCATAAGTAGCGATGCAACAAAGCCCACTGGAATCCAGGAATTTGGATTGGGCACTAAGTTGGTGAGCATAAAAGTGGCTGATCTTATGTTAAAACACAACGTTCTTGATGAGATTACGGCAAGGCTGGATTCCAGTGTCAAGCACTGGAATGACACCATTTGCTGTGCAGTTTACCTTTAAGAATGAATGTTCGTACAGTTGTGCGCGGTATCTCATCAGCCAACACGTAGCGGAATGACGGTTGTCGGTAAATCTTTTAGCTATAGAAGTTAACTTTGCAGTTAACTTCTACAGCGTTTCAAAGTATAGTTTTGGTAATACAGTAACTAAATATACATGAAAACCATTTTAGCTGTTGAAACAAGCTGCGACGAAACTGCAGTAGCGATTGTAAATAGTGACAAGCAAGTCCTTGCTCACGAAATTCTCTCCCAAGCAGAACACAAAAAACGTGGTGGGGTGATCCCTGAAATAGCTTCACGTGCTCATATGAAGCATTTAAGTGGTCTAATAAAAAGCGCCGTGGAAAAATCTAACCTTAACTTTTGTGACCTCAATGCAATTGCAGCAACATCAGGACCAGGACTCATAGGTGGATTAATAGTTGGTACAATGATGGCTAAAGCAATTGCGCATGTAGCACAAAAACCGTTCATTGCAGTGAATCACTTAGAAGCGCATGCATTGGTTATTAGGTTACTGCATGAGGTAAAATTTCCATTTTTAGTCCTACTAATATCAGGTGGTCACTGTCAATTTTTAATTGCACAGGATGTAGGTAAATACATTAAACTTGGAGAAACGCTCGATGATTCACTAGGAGAAGCATTTGATAAAGTTGCTAAGATGCTGGGTTTAAGCTATCCCGGAGGGCCATTAATTGAAAAGTTAGCTAAAAAAGGCAATGGTGCAAGATTTAAATTGCCAAGGGCAATGATAAAACGTTCTGGATGTAACTTTTCGTTTTCTGGAATTAAAACAGCAGTAAAAAACTTAGTGCAAGAACTTAAAATGAGCGAGCAAGATGTGTGTGATGTATGCGCTTCGTTTCAAGAGTGTATTAGTGACATACTGCTGGACAGGGTTAGCAATGCGATTATTATGGCCGAATCTTTAAATATCAAAATCAATGACTTTGTCATTACCGGCGGAGTTGCAGCAAATAATTTCTTGAGAGAAAAATTAAAACAACACATAAACTTAAACATATTTTTTCCTCCCAACAACCTATGTACAGATAATGCAATAATGGTTGGATGGGCAGGAATTGAAATGTTACAGAAAAGCTATATAGATTCTCTCAATTTTGCACCAAGACCTAAGTGGGAGTTAGAGAGTTATTAAAAGCTCTCAATTCTGAATTATAGCTAAAGTGACTTAGGTTCTCTAATTGCACATAAGTCAACAATAATTTTCACACAAATCAAAACAGCATATCTTCTCCATGATCCTTGGTAATTTTACATAAGTTAAAAGTAGCATATGGTTCTCTCCGCGGTCTGAGATGACAATAAATTTGTCAAGCCGCATCATACTTGTTAGAACCTGTTAAGGATCTCGAAAATATGAGGTAGAATAAGCATAGTTAAGAAAGAGGTATATCTAT
>NZ_JAPQLK010000095.1:0-2386 GCF_028981785.1 Wolbachia endosymbiont of Drosophila leontia | reverse complement strand
TTTTCTTTCTGCTACTCTCCAGTATTGGTCTAATTTTTTCAAATTGTTCTTTACTTATATCGCTTGGATAGCTTTTTTGCATAGATATACCTCTTTCTTAACTATGCTTATTTTACCTCATATTTTCGAGATCCTTAACAGGTTCTAAGAAACATTACGATTCTGACCATTTTGAAATTGTTAAACCACTGGCAAACCTGGGTACCGTTTATGGTACTTTAGGTGATCCTCAAAAGGCAAAAGAGTTGTTTGAACGAGCTTTACCTATTTTTGAGAAACATTATGGCTCTGGTCATGTTCAAGTTGCCAAACTACTGGCAAATCTTGGTATTGCCTATGGCGCTTTGGGCGATCACAAGAAACAAGAGGAATTGCTTGAACAGGCCTTGCCTATTTTTGAGAAACATTATGGCCCTGATCATCCGGAAGTTGCTAAACTACTGGCAGAACTAGATGACATTTAGGTTTTTAGCAATACTGGATTAACAACAATTCATTTGAGCTACACTTCCAAAACTAATCTATTTGGATCTTCTATATAATTTTTTATTTTAACGAGGAAAGTTACTGCTCCTTTGCCGTCAACTATTCTGTGATCGTAAGAGAGAGCCATGTACATCATAGGTCTGATTTCTACTGCATTACCAACAGCAACTGGCCTGTTTTGTATTGAATGCATTCCAAGTATTCCAGATTGCGGAGGGTTTATTACCGGAGTGGAAAGAAGTGAACCGTATACTCCACCGTTTGAGATGGTAAATGTTGCACCTTCCATTTCTGATACTTGTAATTTACCCTCACGAGCTTTTTTGCCAAGAGCAACTAAAGTCAACTCAATTTCTGCAAATGACATCTGATCGGCACCCCGAATAACTGGTACAACAAGGCCTTTATCGGTGCCAACAGCAACACCTACGTCATAGTAATGTTTATATATGATTTCATCGCCTGAGATTTCAGCGTTAATTTCAGCAATTTCTTTCAATGCTTGCACCGCTGCCTTTATAAAAAACGACATAAAACCCAGTTTTATTCCATATTTTTTTTCAAAAGTGTCCTTATATTTTGCTCTTAGATCCATGACATTTTTCATGTCAATTTCATTGAACGTGGTCAGTATTGCAGCAGTATTTTGCGATGCTTTCAAACGAGCGGCAATTACTTGCCTTATTTTGCTCATTTTTACTCGTTCCTCTCTTTGCTCTCCACTTACTACACTTTTTGGCAATTCGTATTGTTTTATTGCAGGTTGTTCAGCTTTGTTCATATGGCCTATCACATCTGCTTTTGTTATTCTGCCTCCCATGCCAGTTCCTTTGACGCTTTCTGCACTGATTGCATTTTCTTCCATAATTTTACGAGCTGATGGAGCATCTTTTTTAGCAGCACTTTCGCTTTTATCTTCTTTTCTCGCTTCCTCTTTTACTTCTCCCATGGAAAGCTTCGCTAACAATTGATCAGGACTTATTACATCATCTTCTTTTATAAGAAATTCAGTTATTTGCCCTGAAGCTTCTGCAGTTAATTCGAGTGCTGTTTTGTCAGTTTCAATTTCAAAGATCAAGTCATCTACTTTTACTGCTTCTCCAATACCCTTCTTTATTTTTACTATACCTTCTGTAACTGATTCACCACCAAGAGTTTTTGGTGCTCTGATTTCTATAATTTTGCTCATAAAACAACTTCCGTATAAAACTTTCTATAGATTTATACATGAAAAGAGACATGTAATAAACTAATAAATTCATTGAGGCTCTTATCATTTAGAAGTGACAAACGGATAACATATTCCCAAATGTCATTCCAGCACGTGACGCTAGGCCATAAAAATTCCTTGACAAGCCTCGCCAGCTCCCTTATCATGAAAATGAAGCTATTTATTTATCTTCTCTCTACAGATTAAATGACAAAAAAACTCAACGTATCTGGCGTCTCGTGTTTAATTTTTTGCACTATGTGCACTCTATGTCTTTATCAAATTTCTAGGTTTTTACCTACACAAGCTGAAATACGATATTTAAAACATTAAAAAACGCCAACTTAAAAAATGGGTAGTGAATAGCTAGCTACCCTAGGGTTTCTTTTGCCTTTTTTTCTGTTTAGTAAATTTCTTAATGTTTATAATTTAGATTAGTTGCAGCTTAAAAGCAGCTGAGTCGTGGTTATTAGACGTTTAGAATAAAAAAACGCCATACTTGAAAGTATAATGTAAGTAACTAGCCAACCACGGGGCTTCTTTTGCCTTTTTTTTCGCTTGGTAAATTTTTTAATATTTATAGCTAAACGACAACCGTCATCCCGCTGCTTGTTAGCGGGATCTATGCTGAGATACCGCGGCGGTATGACGTAGGGACTCCGCCAACAATATTGCAATAAACCTGAAACT
>NZ_JAPQLK010000094.1:0-9427 GCF_028981785.1 Wolbachia endosymbiont of Drosophila leontia | reverse complement strand
GGCTAAAATTCAAGAATTTCAATGCTTTAGCTATTTTCAATAGAATTAAATTTATTAATGTAAATAATAAATTACTATTCTTAAATTTGATCAGATTGATTGCAAAAAAACAAGATTTTCAATAGGTTACTTATAATCCTAACTATAGTTAGCCTTTCATAAGTAGCGATGCAACAAAGCCCACTGGAATCCAGAAATTTTGCTTATAACTGAGCTGATGAGCTAAAGGTAGTTGTCTTACGCTAAAACAAACGTTTTTAATTAAGTTGCATAGAAGCTGGATCCCAGTGTCTGGGCACTGGGATGACACCCCACTGGTGGGAATTGCTCCCAAACTACAACGTTCGTACAGTTGTGTGTGTCTTCCCATGGAGATTGCTCTCAAATCATAATGCTCATGCAGTTGCATGCTCGACTAATTAACAGAAAAATCTATAATTCAGTTTACGTATTTTCTTATCTCAGCCAAAATCTTATCAGATTGACTTTCGTCTGAATTTAAATCAGCTGCAAAGTGTGTAACATATTTTCCTCCAGGGCCAATAAGGTACATTATTGAAGAATGGTTGATTTCTTCTTCTCCACCAACTTTGCTAGCATATACTTTATACTTTGCAATTACTTCGTCTATTTTTTCTCTTTCACCAGTTAACATTTGTATTCTGTGGTCAAATTGCTGCTGAAATTCTTTAAGTCTTTCCGTGCTATCGCGCTCAGGATCGACTGTGATGAAGAATGTTTGTAGCTTGTTGTTAGTTTTCTCATCTAACTTTGCAAGTGTTTCTGAAATTATTCCAAGGTTCATAGGGCAAATTCTTTTGCATGAGGAAAACCCAAAGAAAATCATCATGTATTTATCTTTAAAATCACTACTGCGCAAGATCTGTCCGTCCTGATTAATTAAAGAAAAATCTCCGCCTATCTTAACTTCTGCGTTGTGAATCGCTGCTGGGGCAAATATGCCTTTTTTAGTGAAATAACAATAACCTAAAAAAACAACTGCTAATGCTGCTAGCACATTAGATAATAATCTTATAAACCTTACCATTAGAATGCTCTCAGTAAAATTGAATTGTATCTTTATTGGTTAACCTATTCAATATATTTATTCCAAAGTGTATTGTTAATTTTGTCTAACAGTTTCTTATGTTCATCAATTTCTTCACTATTTGGTAAATGTTCTCTGGGAGTTAGATTACGTACTTTATGCTGAACGAATGTGGAGTTACTGCCCTGATTGCATTCATTATCAAACAGAAAGGTTTGTAACCCTCCTGTAAGTTCAACATATACCTTTGCAAGCAATTGAGCATCAACTAGTGCTCCGTGCAATTCTCTATTCTCTAGCGATATATCAAAACGCTTACATAATGCATTCAAAGAAGCAGGTGATCCTGCGAATTTTTTCCTCGCAAGAGGTAATGTATCTAGCACTCTGTCTGAGGAAATTAACCCAGCATTCAGCTTGCTTAACTCCATGTTAAGGAACTTAACATCGAATTCAGCGTTGTGAATTACCAAAATATCATTAGATATAAAGTCAAGAAATTCAAGTGCAACATCTGAAAATAATGGTTTATCTTCTAAAAATTCTTCACTAATACCGTGAATCTTAAACGAGTGATAAGGTATATCTCTTTCTGGGTTAAGGTACCGATGGAATACTTTACCTGTTGGAATGCGGTTAATTAATTCCACACACCCTATTTCAATAATTCGATGACCAGATTCAGTGTCAAGACCTGTCGTTTCAGTGTCAAGTACTATTTCGCGTAGCTTGCTTTCCATTTCAAATAAAACTCATCTTACTTATCATTTGTCTTATCGTTACTTGTCTTTTTATAGTGAATAGAAACAAGCAACCAGCTCGGGTCTGATGAATTAACATTTTTTTTGAATTGCCATACATCCTCAACTTTATTAATAGTGGATGTACTACCTGATATTATATCTCCTTCATTGTTCTTAACGAAGTTAATTTGCTCTGAAAGGAAATATACTGCAATAAACACTGCGTTTTTTACTAGCTTTATTTCTAAAATCTTTTGTGAAACGATAGAAACAATTATAGACTCGTGCACCTCTTTACGATGTTTAATCTTCTCTGCAAAATTATCATATAAGTCTTTATCGAGAAGTGGTTTTAACTGAGACAAATTTCCTTGATTGAAACATTTTATTATTAATTCAAAAGCTATGCTTGAACCTTCTATAAAGTGGGAAATAGAAAAATCTTTGTTTTTTTTTAATATTTGTTTATAAGTCACTTTTATTGAATTTTCATCATTGCTATCAATGTAACCCTCAATGTTTTCTACTACATCTTCTCTACTTCGGCTTACATCCAATACATTAGTTAGCTTTTTTAGGTTGAGGTTGGCTGACCTTCCTAAAGAATTATACAAACGTGAAAAAATGAACGCCGCTAATAAAGCATATATTACAAGCTCTATCATAGTAACTCAACTCCTTGGCATATAGGGTATCCGAACATTATTAATTATTAATGAAAATACGTTTTTCATATCAACTTATAATCAGGTTTGCTATTCGTTTGTAAATGAATATATTATATAAGAAAGTATTAAATATCTCAACTTAATTAAAGGAGACGTAAGAAATGCCACAACAAAAAATGAGAATTCACGGTCAATATGTTAAAGATCTATCATTTGAGAATCCGAATTCGCCATTCCTTTCTTCTAGTAAAGCTCCAGATATTAATGTAATGGTTAATATCAATTCAGCAAAATTAGAAGGGACGAAAAACAAAGAAGAAGTGAATGAGGAAAAATCTTTCCATGAAATTACTTTGCATATAGAAGTCAAAGCAACGGTAAAAGATGAAGGCACAAAGGATGGCGTAGCTTTCATTTGTGAAACGAAATATTGTGGCATTTTTTCAATAGAAAATTTAAAAGAGTTGAGTGAGGAAGAAGTAAGACAAGCTTTGTTTATTGGTGGACCTACTTTTCTTTTTCCTTTTGCAAGAGAAATAATTGCAAGAGTTACAAGTAGTGGTGGATTTCCCCCACTGATGCTAGATCCTATAGATTTTGAAACTATGTATGAGCAGCAAGGTCAACAACAAAAAAGTAACGGTAGTAATTCCAATTTTAACTAATATAGTGTGATAGGATGAACAATTCTTTAAACGCAAAAACGACTTTAAACATTGACGGGAAGTCATACAACTATTTTAGCCTAAGTAGTGCTAGTGAATTTTTAGGGACAGATGTAACTAAATTGCCCTGCTCACTTAAGGTGCTGCTTGAAAATTTATTGCGTAATGAAGATGGAGTAAACGTAAAGCTGGATGACATAAGAGTACTAGCAGACTGCGTTAATAAACACACTAATCACGAAATTAGCTATAAACCAGCAAGGGTGTTGATGCAAGATTTTACAGGGGTTCCTGCTGTTGTTGATCTAGCTTCAATGCGGAGCTATGTTAAGAAAAATGGAGGAAACCCGAGCAACATAAATCCTTCTGTACCGGTTGATCTTGTGATTGACCATTCTGTTCAAGTAGATAATTGTGGAAATGTTTCCGCATTCAGTAAGAATGTTGAGCTAGAAGTAAAAAGAAATTTGGAGAGATATCAATTTTTAAAGTGGGGAGAATCGTCCTTCACAAATTTTAGAGTAGTGCCGCCTGGCACAGGGATTTGCCACCAAGTGAATCTTGAATATTTAGCGCAAGTTGTGTGTAATAATGATGGAGTCATATATCCTGATACTTTAGTTGGTACTGACAGCCATACTACAATGGTTAACGGATTATCAGTTCTTGGTTGGGGTGTTGGAGGCATAGAAGCTGAGTCTGTGATGCTTGGTCAACCAATTAGTATGGTGATTCCAGAAGTAGTTGGATTTAAATTAATTGGCAGATTGTCGGAAGGAGTAACTGCGACCGATTTAGTGCTGACGGTTACCAATATCCTAAGAACAAAAGGCGTTGTTGGTAAGTTTGTAGAATTTTATGGTGATGGTTTAGATTATTTATCTTTGGCAGATAGAGCCACTATAGCAAACATGGCCCCGGAGTATGGCGCAACTTGTGGATTTTTTCCAATTGATCAAAAAACGCTAGATTATTTAAGCTTAACCGGAAGGCCAGAAAAGCTGATTAAGCTAGTTGAGGCTTATGCGAAAGAGCAAGGACTGTGGCGTAGTAGTGACAAGTTAGCATTTTTTGACACACTAGAGCTTGATTTATCAAGCGTGGAGCCAGTAATGGCTGGTCCCAAAAGACCACAAGATAAGGTTTTTCTTTCACAAGTGGCAGAGTCTTTTTCTAAATCATCTTTAGTTAATGAGTCAAAGGAAAGCGATAAACTCCAAGATGGAAGTGTAGTTATTGCAGCAATAACAAGCTGCACTAATACTTCTAATCCAAGTGTGATGATTGCTGCAGGTCTTGTAGCTCGTAATGCAATTAAACTTGGATTAAAATCAAAGCCTTGGGTTAAAACTTCTCTTGCTCCAGGGTCACAAGTTGTAACAGAATATTTAGAAAAGTCTGGATTGCAGGTAGATCTAAATGCTTTGGGTTTTAATCTAGTTGGATATGGTTGCACAACTTGCATTGGGAATTCTGGTCCACTTAATAAAGATATAGAAGATGGCATTAAAAACAAAAACTTAACCGTTGCTGCAGTTTTATCTGGCAATCGTAACTTTGAAGGAAGAATTCATCCGTTAGTCAAAGCTAATTACTTGGCATCTCCGCCACTTGTTGTTGCATATGCACTTGCTGGTACTGTGCAAACTGATTTGACAAAAGATTCAATATGCAAAGATAAGAATGGAAATGATGTCTATCTCAAAGATATATGGCCAACAAACAATGAAATCGAAGATTGCGTTAAAAGTGTGGTAACACGTGAGATGTTCATACAAAAGTATAAGGATGTTTTTTCTGGTGATGAACATTGGCGAAAGATAAAGTGTGAAAAAAGTGAAATCTATAATTGGGATGCAAATAGCACTTACATACAAAATCCGCCCTATTTTGATAATTTATCACCTAAAAATAATAAAATCGATATAAAAGGCGCACAAATATTGGCAATGTTTGGCGATAGCGTAACCACTGACCACATTTCCCCTGCTGGAAATATTGCCTCAAGTAGTCCTGCAGGTATATATTTAAAAAATCTTGGAATTGAGCCACAGGACTTTAATTCGTATGGGTCTCGTCGTGGTAACCACAATGTAATGATGCGTGGGACTTTTGCTAACATTAGAATAAAAAATGAAATGGTAAGCATCGAAGGCGGCTATACAAAATATATTCCTTCTCAAGAAACTATGTCGATTTTTGATGCAGCAATGCGCTACAAGGAAGCTCTCATCATTGTGGCAGGAAAGGAGTATGGCACAGGTTCAAGTAGGGATTGGGCAGCAAAGGGTACTTTATTGTTGGGGGTTAAAGTTGTCATTGCAGAAAGCTTTGAGCGTATACATAGGTCCAACTTGGTCGGCATGGGTGTTCTTCCACTTATATTCCAAAATGGAATAACCAGAAAGATATTTGATGGTAGCGAGGTAATAAGCATAAAAGGTGAAATAGTGCCAGGTGGAAATCTAGAATGCATCATCAAAAGAAAGGATAATTCAAAGCAATCAATTCAACTCAAATGCTGTGTACAAACCGCAACTGAGACTAAATACTTGATGTGTGGCGGAGTGTTGAGCTACATACTTGCACAATCCTTTTAAAGTTATTGCATGGACTTCTTTTAGCCAGCCCTGGTCCCTTTGTAAATAGCAATTTGCTCTGCGCAAAGTTATGATATAATTTCACTATGCATATGGTGTCGGAGTATTTTTTGGAGATAATTATATATGATAAGCTCTATACAAGAACCTAATGAACTCAGAAAACGTTTACAAGGATTTTATCGTACTGATGAAAAGAGTTATATACGTTATCTTGTAGAAAAAGCAGAGCTTTCGGCTGATTCAAAAAATAGAATTTATAATATTGCAAAACAAGTTATTGAAAAAATCAAACACAATAAATTAAGTATTGTAGATTCCTTTATGCAGCAATACTCGCTTTCCAATGATGAAGGAATAGCATTGATGTGCCTTGCTGAATCGCTACTTAGAATACCAGATGATTATACAATAGACGAGCTAATCAAAGATAAAATTGCCAATCAAGAATGGAGTAAATATTTAGGATATTCTTCTTCATTGTTCGTCAATGCTTCCACGTGGAGTTTAATGATAGGTAGCAGTATATTGAGAGATAATGAAGGCGATTCGAAGTTCTATTACGCAATTTCTAAGTTACTTAAGAATTTAGGAGAACCGATCATTCGCAAAGCAGTAAAACAAGCAATGTCTATGCTTGGTAATCATTTTGTTGTTGGAGAAACCATAGAAGAAGCTTTAAGGTACGCAAAACTAGATGACAATAGTAAGTTTTTATACTCTTTTGATATGCTTGGCGAAGCTGCTCACACAACTGAGGATGCAGAAGAGTATTTTAATTCATACATGCACTCAATAAAAGCTATAGGTGAATCCACTGAAATAAATGATTGTTTTAAATCCCATGGAATTTCAATCAAACTTTCTGCTTTACACCCACGTTATGAATTTAGTCAATTTGGCCGAATTGCTGGTGAGATATTCACTAAGGTTTTAGAGCTCTGCCGCGAGGCAAAAAAATACAACATTTCACTATGCATAGACGCAGAAGAAACAGAAAGGCTTGAAATTTCCTTAATCTTGTTTGAACAATTACGGCTTGATGAATCACTTTCTGAGTGGGAAGGGCTCGGCTTGGCTGTACAAGCATATCAAAAACGTGCTTTGTCTGTTCTTGACTTTGTAGAGGATGTTGCTATTCGATCAAATCATAAAATTATGGTGAGGCTTGTAAAAGGTGCATATTGGGATTCAGAAATCAAGCGTACGCAAGAATTGGGATTAAATGATTACTCAGTATTTACAAGAAAAAGCTATACTGACGTATCTTACCTCGTGTGCGCACAGAAACTTTTGAGTAAACCAAACAGCTTTTACCCATGCTTTGGAACTCATAACGCCTATACTTTTGCTTCTATCATGGAACTTGCTGATAAAAACCACCCTGGATTTGAATTTCAACGCTTACATGGAATGGCAAAAGACTTATATGATTATGCAATGTCAGAGCTTGCAACAAATGTTAGCTGTCGTGTCTACGCACCCGTTGGGGAACATAGTGACTTGTTGCCTTATCTTATAAGACGCCTTCTTGAAAATGGAGCTAATAGTTCGTTTGTTAATCAAATAAGTGATCCTAACGTTAAAATCGATGAGTTAATTTCAGATCCACTGGAAAAAGCTATAAATTTTAATTATGAACCTCATCCAGGCATTCCATTACCACAAGATATTTTGGGACTAGAAAGAAAAAATTCCTTGGGGATGGATATTAGTGATTCTGTGATAGTCTCACAATTTGCAGATGATATAAAGGGTTTTAGTGAAAAAAAGTGGCAAATTGGACCAATAATTGATGGAAAAGCACTATTTGATAATGCTGAATTTATCGAAGTAGTGAATCCTGCACATTTGGAAAATGTAATTGGAGAAGTGTCAAGTGCAACAAGCGATCAAGCTTTAAACGCTCTTGAAATAGCACACAGTGCTTTTGCTAAGTGGCAGAATGTTTCAGCAGAAGAGCGCGCTAAATGCCTTGAAAAAGCTGCAGATTTGCTTGAGGAAAGGATGAAAGAGTTAATTTACATTCTGATTGTGGAAGCAGGAAAAATTTTATCCGATGCAATAGCAGAAGTAAGAGAGGCAATCGACTTTCTGCGTTATTATGCAATGATAGCAAAAAATGAACTGAGCGACTGGAAAAAATTGCCGGGCCCAACAGGTGAAGATAACTTCATCTTTTTTGAAGGCAGAGGAGTTTTCTTATGCATATCACCGTGGAATTTTCCGCTCGCTATCTTCATTGGGCAGGTCTCAGCTGCACTTGCGGCAGGTAATGCAGTGCTGGCAAAACCGGCAGAGCAAACGCCGATTATTGCCTACGAAGCTGTTAAGATACTACATGAAGCTGGGATACCAAAGAATGTGTTACACCTCATTCCTGGGGATGGTGGATATTTAGGCAAAATATTAGTTCCAGACAATAGAATTGCCGGAGTAGCTTTTACTGGCTCAACACAAACTGCTCAAATAATCAATAAAATGCTTGCAAATAGGGATGGTCCTATTGTGCCACTTATTGCTGAAACAGGAGGGCTCAATGCTATGATAGTTGATAGCTCTGCTCTTTTAGAGCAAGTGGCTATGGATGCTTTGCTTTCTGCGTTTCGTAGCAGTGGTCAACGCTGTTCTGCACTTAGAGTGCTGTTTATTCAAGAGGACATAGCAGAGAAGCAGATAAAAATGATATGCGGTGCAGCGCAAGAACTCAAGATTGGTGACCCAATACAACTTAGTACTGATATTGGTCCAATAATTGACAAAGCATCTATCGATATGCTAACTCAACATACGCAAAAAATGTCAGAGGACGAAGATTCAAATCTGTTATTTAAAGTACCCATGGATACAAATTCTCATAATGGTTATTTCTTTCCTCCATATATTTATGAAATACAAAAAATTTCGCAATTAAAGCAAGAAGTATTTGGTCCTATTTTACATATCATACGTTTTAACAAGTCAGAATTAAATGAAGTTATAAGTGATATAAATAGTACTGGATATGGACTCACGTTTTCTTTGCAGAGTCGTATACAAAGTCAAATTGATACTATAAGTAAAAAAATATCAGTTGGAAATGTCTACATCAACCGTAACCAGATAGGTGCAGCAGTTGGGATACAACCATTTGGTGGTAGAGGACTATCTGGCACTGGGCCAAAAGCTGGTGGTTCTCATTATTTACAGCGTTTTTCTACAGAAAAAGTTGTAAGTGTTAACACTACAGCATTTGGTGGTAACACTACACTTATGTGTTTGGATTAATTTGCAGGCCCTAATTTTTCTTACCCCTAAACTAGACGTTCGTGCAGTTATGTACACAGCGCTAAAATCCGAAAAGGACCAGCTCATGCACTGAAATAAATCGTATCCATTCAGCCAATGACGTCAACTTAAGAATTTTCATTAGCAAACTCTCCTAAAGACATGATGGCGTTTAGGCTTATCTACTTTATTGCGGCTGTCCCGGTCGGATTTTAACTTTAGCACGTATACTTAAAAAGGGCTTGAAAGTTTTTTGGCGAAATAAGTACCTGATAGAGTTTCTGTCTCATTACACTAAATAAAACTGAAAAATTTAAACGATACTCAGTAATTTGATCTGGGTTCCAAGGCCCTTGTGCATCACATATATGAAGCGATAATATATTGCACATGACCAAGTTTGCCCAAAATTCTTGTAATACAGCCTCTCCAGAAA
>NZ_JAPQLK010000093.1:0-3386 GCF_028981785.1 Wolbachia endosymbiont of Drosophila leontia | reverse complement strand
TAGCTAGTTATTCACTATCCATTTTTTAAATCGGCGTTTTTTGATGTTTTAAATGCTTTATAAGCGCATTTCAGCTTATATTAGGTAAAAACCTAGAAATTTTATAAAGACATAAGGTGCACATAGTGCAAAAAATTAAACATGGGACGCCAGATACTTGAGTTTTTCTGTCACTTAATCTGTACAGAGAAGATAAATAAATAGCTTCAGTTTCATGATAAGGGCGCTGGGGGAATTTGTCAAGGAAGTTTTTTTTGTTTCTATGGGTCAGTTGGTACGCGCTTTGCCTTTTAACAGATGTAAAAGCACAATTATTACGAACAACATTCCACCAACAACTGATATAGCGCCACCTATAACGAAGCACGTGCGTGCTAACATTGACGAAATACTTGGCAGATCTGCAACCTTCCTTAAAGCACCATATCCACCAAGCCACACAAGGCCAGTGATATGGAGAAAATGCCCTATACTGTAGGCATAAATCTGTAATCTTACCATGGAACTTTTTATCTCTTTAAAGTTTAATTTAGGTAACATCCAGTAGACAAAATTCATAAAAGCTATAGTGATCCCAACTACAGAACCATGGTAATGAGCGGGAATCGTGACATTACCTTCAATAGTCAACACTCCGAGCACATCTCCATAAGTGAACAACAAAAATGAATGTAATAAATAGTTGCTTTTATCATTAATAAAAGTTCTGATGTTGTAGCACACTAATATTATCAAAAAGCACGGCAAAACTGCTCCAGCAATCCTCATATGCCAAGTAAAAAACTGTATTAACTTGGCACTATCAACTGGATAAACAAAATATACAAACGGTGCGCCTACAGCTAAAATCGTGTTTATAAATAGTGGTAAAATAGTAATTTTATTGTTTGAAGCTAAACTAATATCATTGGAACTTAGCATTATTAAATAGACTAAAAACATTCCTTGAGCAAAAGCAAACTGCAATAAATGTCCGCCTCCCCAAAAGAGATATTCGTAAAATAAATTATTATCTGAGTGATATAGACCTGGAGGCATATTATTATATGCTAAAACAAAGCAAAGAAATGACGATACAAGTATAATAACTAGCCCAATTTGCCCAACAGAGAGAAATGAAACCTCTTTTTTTGATGTGTATGCTAGCATTGTATTTACTAATATACTGGCAATAAATAAACTGAGTCCAAGTAAAAATAATTTGTTTTGTAATACGGGAATATAGTTACTTTTGATAACTTCAGTGTTTGGAACGAATGCGGATATAAACATGAGCAGCATCGAAAGGGTTGATAGAACCCATGAAAAGTTAAACCAACTATTGGTATTTTGTAGGTTTATGATAAAGAGCAGAGATATTATAGAGCACATCCACACTAAAATTGACAAGTTCACGTGTATTACCAGCGCATTATCAAAAATATATTGTGCAGAAGGAACAAGAGAGGAGATAAAAGGCAATCGTAGAAAAATAACAATTATTGACAGTAACCCAGAGCAAGCAAGAGCACATACTGCCAAGAACATCCATTTTCTACAGAGCGGAGCGTTGTCTTGTATATTAAGCACAATCTTTTTTCTCAATTTTGTTCAATAGGAAACTAGTACAACATTGCATAATTTTATTATGCCAGTTTTGATCAGAATTTGCAAGCTCTTTTATTCGGAATATTATATATAAGTGATCATGGTTGATTTCTACCTGCTTAACCAGCATCTTAATAATGTTCTGCTTAGTCTGCCAATCTACTTTATCAAGCTGGGACTCAATATTTGAAGAAAAGTGTTTTAAGCTGTCGGTAATAAGACTCAGTTCCTGCTTTAGCCTTTTTTGATCAAGTACCTTTTCTTTTTCTGCTTCAATCTCTTTCAAACGTTGCCTCATTGTCTTAATCCGTGACTCAAACTCCTCCTTACTTATATATTCTTGTGTGTAGCCATCGATTAAATTTGAGATCATTCGTTTTAGCTTATTCTCCTGTTTTTCAAGATCCTTATCAAATTTCTTATCTCCTAAAAGAAGACGTTGATACTCATTTGTGATCTTATCTGGTTCTCTTAATACACTCTTTACTTCTTCCCATATGACTGTGTCTAACACATCTGTGCGGATTAATTTATTATCGCATAGCTTGGTGTTATTAAATCTGTGGGCATCTGTACTAGTACAACGATAGTAAAAATATACACGTTTTTTCCCATTTTTATTACTGTTGCCATGCATACCACAGTAAGCATATTGACAACGCTGACACACCAATAAACCCTGTAGTAAAAACGTTTTACTCCTTTGTCTTACTCTTGCTCTGTTTTCATCTAACTGCTTCTGAACTGCATTAAACAGATCTTCATTTATTATGCTTGGTACTGAAACATGAATCCAATTTTCTTTGCTATTAGAGTAAACAGAATAACTCCTTCTAGATTTTGAGCGTGCAGACTTTAGTTTTGGACCAACTTTCCTTTTACCAAAAGCTGCTTTTCCAATATAAGCAGGATTTTTTAATATCTGACTAACAGTACTGCTGTTCCAATATCTTTTTCCTGTTTGTGTTATGATAGGTGCTCTATCTAATCGACGTACAACTTCTCTGATACTTGCTCTTTCTGTACCGACCCAAGTGAATATCTTGTGTACTACGCTTGCTTCTTCTTCATTTATTTCAAATCTCGCTTGCTCATTCCCAGCATTTTTACCCATATAGCGATATCCATATGGAGCTCTGGCCATAACACTTACAAACCCTTTTCTTGCTGCATGAAGCCTTCCTCTACGATTTCGCTCCATAATTTTTGCACGTTCGTATTCTGCTATTGCTCCCTGAAGTTGTAAAAATAAATTAGAATCTGGATTATCATCAAACTTATGATTCAAGAATACTATTTCAGATCCTGCTTTCCTAAACTCCTCAAGTAGGATCATCTGATACGAGGATTTTCGTGAGAGCCGATCTGGTGAATGAATGTAAATTTTATCAATTTTACCTTCTGCTACTTTATCACGCAGCCTTTCCAAACCAGGGCGTTCTAAATTCGATCCACTGTAACCATTATCGATGAATCGATGCTCATCTAATAATTCGTGTCCATCGCTACTAATGCGACATTCGAGCTCTACAATCTGACTCTCTATTGTATTCTCCCGTACTTGTTGTCTCGATGAGACTCTTGCATAAAAGCTCGCTATTTTCATTTTCTTCTACCTCCTTCACCTTATATAATTGTTCATAGGCATCTGCCAAGTATGTATCTGATAATCGGCTAGGTTCATAACGACGGTGAACAGTAAATTTTTGCATAGTCTTTCTCCTGTAAAATTTTCTTAGAACCTGTTTAAAATCTTCGTAATAGGAGAGAAATGAAGGAAAGGACAATCATTTGCAAGC
>NZ_JAPQLK010000092.1:0-4739 GCF_028981785.1 Wolbachia endosymbiont of Drosophila leontia | reverse complement strand
GAGTGGTAGTGAAATTTCTTTTACTCAAATTTAGGTATTCACTGACCGTTCTTATTATAAATACCAGAATAATAAGCTACTGATATTCTCCATCTTTTTTATCTTTAATCCATCATAGCTAGCGATGCAACAAAGCCATTCCAGTGTCAAGCACTGGAATGACACCATTTGCTGTGCAGTTTACCTTCAAAAATGAATGTTCGTACAGCTATGGAATAAATCGCGGTATGACGGTTCGCAGCGGTATAATAACTCGTCACCCCGCTACTTGTTAGCGGCTGAGATACCGCGGCGGTATGACGTAGAAGCTATACTTTTATACTCACCAACTCAGTATCCAATCTGGATCCAAGTAGTCAAGCTATTCGGATGACACCCTCATAAAGTGAAATGAGATCCCGCTAACACGTAGCGGGATGACGGGAAAAGAGGTACTGGGAGACATCCTTCCTGGTAGACCCAAATCACAATGTTCGCACAGTTGTGCGTCACGCGCTGCCGAATACTGTATGGTTATACGAGAAAAATTAAGGCTTAAAAGGAATTTTAAGTATCAGGACTCAAGGTTTTTATTCCTTCTTAATAAAACATAAAAAGCCCCTTTACCACCATGTTTTTTCGTAGCTTGTTGATAGTATAGAACCATATGCTGGATTTTAGTGTCATTTAACCATTTATTTAAGTTACTCTTTATAGTGTCTGTTTTATTTGTTGCACTGCCGTATCCCGTAATTACCAATAAACATCTATTTCCTGCTCGATAATTTTTGATAATAAAATCTATCAATTTACAGTAAGCATCCTCCATACTATAGCCGTGCAAATCGAGCTTATCGCTTATAAAATATTTACCCCTATCAACTTTTGACTTTGTATTTTTGTCAAGACAAAATGATGAGTTACCATCATTGGTATTAAGAAAATTCCTTTGTAAGTCGGAGGTACCTTTATCAACCATAGACTTTATATTTACTTTATGATCAACTTTCAAAGTAACTTTTCCACATTCTATTGGCTTAACATTTTTTTGCCAATCCAACTCATCGTCCGACATAAACGCATTAATCGAATTGTATAATTTTACAACAATATCCAAACATAGTAAAATGTTGCTTATTCTATAAAAACCCGATTTTCGATAATACGATGAAATCGTCAAAAACTAATGAGAATTTTTGGCTGTATGGAAAGCACACCTGCATGTCAGCACTGAAGAATAAAAATAGGCAGTGTATAGAACTGTTAGTAACAGAAAATTTCTATAGAGAACATGAAAAAGAAATTAGGCAATGTGTAAATAGTAAGGACATTAAAGTTCGATTAGTAGAAAACAAAATACTTAATGACGTTTTATCTAAAGGTGCTAACCATCAAGGAATTGCTTTAAATGTTGCCCCTATTCTTTATAACTTAAGCATCGAAGAAGTAGCTGAAAGCTCAAACGACAGCTCTACTATAGTCATTTTAGATCAAGTCACTGACACGCACAATATTGGGTCGATTTTAAGAACTTCAGCTTGTTTTAATGTCAACGCATTGGTTTTACCACATAACCATTCACCGAGTGAAAATGCATCTATTGCAAAAGCAGCAAGTGGGGCTTTAGATATTGTTCCGCTAATATACGTTACAAATATAGTAAAAACTATGCAGTATTTAAAAAAGGTCGGCTACTGGTGTTACGGGTTTGATTGCAATTCTAAAGAAAATATAGATGAAATAAAGAGTCTTGAGAAAAAAAGAGTAATGATTTTTGGTTCTGAAGAGAAAGGAATGCGGAGGTTAGTTAAAGAAAATTGTGATTATCTTTTAAAGATCCCAATATCAAACGTAATTGACAGCTTAAATGTTTCAAATGCAGCAGCAATAGGCCTATATTCTATTTATATTAAAACAAATGCCAGTGCATAGCTGTTTATAATAAAAACACTTGATAAAAATATGGTTTTATATTATAACGTGTTAGGTAATGGATAAAAGGAGTTATATTATGTCTTATATGAGAAATGAACAGGATATTCGCTCTCAAGGCGTTTATTATAGCGCTGGGCTTAGAAATTACCTAACTAAAGTATATAATTACATGGCTTTAGCTTTGGGCGTCACAGGGCTTGTTGCATTTTTAACAGTATTTTCTGGTCTTTTTCAAGTAATTTATTCTAATCCCGTTCTATCGCTTGTGGTAATGTTATCTCCGGTTGCATTGGTGTTCTACATGTCTTATAGAATTCAACACCTAAGTGCTCAGTCTGCCGTTACTATATTTTTCTCGTTCTCAGTGTTAATGGGGCTTTCCTTATCTTATGTTTTTATAGTTTATACTGCAGAAAATATAGCAAGGGCGTTTTTCATTACATCAATCATGTTTGGCTCTATGGCTTTATATGGTAATACCACAAAAAGAGATCTTACAAGTATGGGCTCTTTCTTGATTATGGGAGTTTGGGGGTTAATCATTGCGTCTATGGTAAATTTATTTCTTGGAAGTAGTCCTCTCCACTTTGCAATATCGTTCATATCAGTAATAGTCTTTACCTTAATGACTGCGTATGATGCTCAAAGAATCAAGGACGTTTATTATAAACATAATGACGGATCAGAAGTTGCTACTACTAAATTGGCAATACTCGGCGCAACTAATCTTTATTTTGACTTTATTAATATATTTCTCAATCTACTCAGGTTACTTAACTTGTTCAACAATAGGGATTAGATGTTTTCCTTTTTAAGGAAAGGCAGTAAGAATTCTATAGTTTTCTTTTTAGTATCTTTAGTTGTGTCGATGATATGTCTTGCATATGCATCGGTACCTCTATATAGCATTTTCTGTAAAGCTACTGGGTATGGTGGCACAATAAGAAAAGTAACTAATGCAACAACAAATATAACTAACCAAAAGATCAGGGTTCACTTCAATGCTGATATAATGTCCGATCTACCTTGGGAGTTTAAATCAGAAACTCACTACGTTGATGTAAACATAGGAGAACAAAGTTTAGCTTTTTATTACGCAAAAAATCTATCTGATCAGCCTTCATTTGGAATGGCGGTGTATAACGTTACGCCTTTCAAAGCAGGTAAGTATTTCAATAAAATTGCATGCTTTTGTTTTGAAGAACAAATGTTGCTACCAAAACAAAAAGCAGCTATGCCCGTATCTTTCTATATAGATCCTGAGATAATGCTTGATAACAACACAAAAGATTTGAGCGAAATAACACTATCATACACGTTTTTTAAGCTTAAGTAACAGAATGTTTGCAAACCGTGTCATTTCAGTAATCAATAGGGTGTCATCCGAGTAGCTGACACTGGGATGACAGGAGGTAACGCAAGAAGTCTATTGATTGTGAAAACAATAACTTTGCAAAATATTAATTATTAGATAACATAATTAAAGTTTTTATCTTACATTCATCATGGTTAGAGCTATACAAATAAAAAAAACTGGAGGACCAGAAGTATTAGAATTTGTAGATAAGAATATAGGTGAGCCAAAAGGCGAGGAAGTTTTAGTACGTCACACAACTATCGGCTTAAATCGTTATGATTTAGAGCACAGAAAAGGTACACGCAAAATTAAAAATTTACCATCAGCGCTTGGGGTAGAAGCAGTGGGAGTTATTGAAAAGCTTGGTAAAAAAATCAGTGATGGGTTGAAGGTTGGAGACAGAGTTGGATATTGCACAGCTCCTCCAGGGGCATATTGTGAAAAGCGCATTATACACCAGAAATATCTGATAAAAATTCCAGATGACATATCTGATGAAGTTGCTGCTGCAGTGCTGTTTAAAGGTATGACAGCTCACTATTTAGTTAATCAATCTTATAAAATCAGGCCTGGTGCTTTCGTGCTAGTTCATGGGGCTAATGGTGGCTTAGGACAAATAATATGCCAATGGGCAAAGGATAAAAAAGGTGTAGTGATAGGTTCTGTAAGCTCTGATGAAAAAATGAAGATAGCTTTACAAAGTGGCTGCACATACGCAATAAACTACAATGATAAAGACTTCGTTTCTAAAATTATGGAGATTACACAAAACAGAGGAGTAGGTGCAGTGTATGACCCCATAGGTTACGCTACAAGTAAGCTCTCTTTTGAATCTTTAGGCAGGTTCGGCATATACGTTTCCTATGGGCAGATATCAGGTAACGCTCCTATTAGTTTTTCTTTACTTAGTTCACGTTCGTTATTTGCAACTGGAACCTCAATATACCATTATAAGCATGATAGATTCACATTAGTGCTTACCACAATGGAAATCTTCGAGATGATAAGAAAAAAACTTTTAACTGTACGGATCAATAAAAAATATAAACTTGATGAAATAATTCAAGCCCATCGTGATATAGAAAATAGAAAAGCTAGTGGGTTAAATATTATCAAAATCTCTTAAGTAAATTAGTAATTTAAATTAACCATTCATTAAATTATATCAACTAGAGTTTCACATATTTAATTCTCCTTTTGGGGGAATTAAAAGCATATAGCTAAACTGACTTAGATTTACCGACAACCGTCATCCCGCTACGTGTTAGCGGAATCTATACCGCGAATAGACTTCTTGCATAACCCAAACTAAGTAGAAAGAAGGTATCATCCGAGTAGCTGACACTGGTTCCTTTATGACGGTAGTAGCCCCCCTTCTCCTGTCATCCCAGTGCCCAAACACTGGGATGGCTTTGTTGCATCACACTTTATGAGATGGTGATTTATGGTAAATTCATGTAACTATCTC
>NZ_JAPQLK010000091.1:0-3870 GCF_028981785.1 Wolbachia endosymbiont of Drosophila leontia | reverse complement strand
ATAAGCTACTGATATACTCCACCTTTTTTTATCTTTAATCCATCATAGCTAGCGATGCAACAAAGCCCACCGATTCATTCTACTGCAACGCAGAAAATTCGTACAATTGTGCATAATGTGGGGCTTCTGGCTACATTTTTCTATTGAACTCACCTTTTCTCTATGTGACAGATTTCGTATTAAATTTTAAATTTAATGCGCCTAGATATACAAGCATTCCTAGCAAAACCATAGGTATAGAAAGCAACTGCCCCATAGTTAAATCAAGCCACAAATAGCCAATTTGATAGTCTGGTTCGCGAAAAAACTCAACGAAAAAACGTGCTATTCCATACCACATAACTGCAATACCAGTTAACGCACCGTGATACAGTCTTATTCTAGTTAAGAAAAACAGTGAATTTGCAACTGCAAAAAGTAGCAGTCCTTCAAAAAGTGCCTCATAAAGCTGGCTTGGATGGCGCAGCAAATTATCACCACTCTCTGGAAATACCATACCCCACGGCACATTTGTTACCCTGCCAAATAACTCTCCGTTTATAAAATTGCCTATGCGACCTAAAAATAAACCTATGGGAACTCCGCAAGAAACTAGGTTCAGTGCATAAAATATAGGAATGTTATGTCTTTTACATGAAATTATTACTGCAAGCAAAACTCCTATAGCACCACCATGAAATGACATCCCTCCTTCCCAGGTCTTCAATATCTCGATAGGGTTGCTTATATAAAGAACTGGATCATATATCAATACGTAGCCAAGTCTGCCTCCAAGGATAATACCTACAATAGTGGCTGTTAATAACGAATCGTAAAAATTCTTAGTAAATATTTTTTGGTCATCTAGCTTATGTAAATACCAATATGCAAACACTATACCTAAAACATATGCTAAAGAATACCAATATATAGAAACAGGACCGATGCTGAAAATTACTGGATTTAAAGACATATTTTGCTATAAATTATTCTTAGACAATCTACTTTTTTCACGATCCCACTCTCTCTGTTTTATGGTTGCTCTCTTATCGTAGAGTTTTTTTCCTTTTACAATGGCAATTTTAGTTTTTGCAAATCCTTTATCGTTAAAATAGACCGAAAGCGGCACAACAGTTATCCCAGCAGTCTTGATTTGACCAATTAGTTTATTTATCTCCTTTTTATGCAAGAGTAATTTACGTTCCCTTTTTGGTTTATGATTTTTTCGGTTCGCAGCTTTATATTCTGCAATATGCATATTGTGCAGCCATACTTCGCTATTCTTTTCAACAACGTAGGCGTCGGAAATATTTACTTTTCTTTCTCTTAGCGATTTAACTTCACTGCTTAATAAGACCATACCCGCTTCAAATTCTTCTAAGATGAAATATTCAAACCTTGCTTTCCTATTTTCTGCAATAACTTCCATATCTAAAGATATCTTTAAGCTTCAATATACTACAGAGTTTTTGACTTAATTCATAATAAAACAGTTATCCCAATGAATATAAGGTGCCAGGCTAGTCTGATAGCAACAGGATAACAAAAATCAAGTAAGTGCTTTTTCTGTCTCTCTAGGCACAAGTTCCTTTACTTCTTGCATTTCAGTTTTAGGCTTTGACATTATATATTGACCAGCACCAACTATGAGCGCAGATTCTGCAGCTAGTCCAATTATTGCTGGTACAGATAGGGCAGTAGCAAATGCAAGTGCAACACCAACTATCACTGCAGTTACAAAACACACAATAACACCTTTTACAATTGCATTTTTTGCAGATTGTTCTTTTTCTTTCACAATTGCATTTTTTCCAACCTGTTTTTCTTCCTTTTTCTCTGGAAGCTGCATTACATCTTTATTTTCAGTAAGATCCTCTGGCGTTTTTTTATTCTCATTTTTTAACGTTTGCTTTTTTTCCGCTTCCTCTAAAAGCTGAATTATACCTTGATATTTAGTAAGGTCTCTTGGCGTTTTTCCATCAACATCTTTTAATGAGGGGTCTGCTTCAGTGTGTAGCAGAACTTCCACCACTTTTATTTTGCCATTTTCAGCAGCAAGATGTAAAGGAGTACGTCTATCACCATTGTTTGCATTAACCTCTGCTCCTTTTGCAATGAGAATTTTTACTACATCTTCGCAGCCCTCTCTGGCAGCAAGATGTAAAGGAGTACATCCATCATCATCTTTTGCATTAACGTTTACTCCTTTATTTGATAGGTTTTTCACCTCCTCCTCATTATTATGTTTAACAGCTGAACGCAAAGCTTTGATGTTCTCTTGTGCCTTTAATAGAGCTTCTTTTACCGCTTTATGGCCTTTTTGAGAAGCAAATGCTAAAGGAGTCCATTTATAATGGTCTTTCGCATTAACATCTGCTCCTTTTTCAATTAGAGTTTCTACTATATCTTTGCGGCCATTTGCAGCAGCAAGATGTAAAGAAGTCCACCCATCACTATTTTTTGCATCAACGTTGATTCCTTCTGCTTTTGATAGAACTTGTACTATCTCTTTGTGGCCATTTGTAATAGCAAGATGTAAAGGAGCCCATCCTTCATCATTTTCTGCATTAACATTTGCTCCTTTTCCAATTAGAGTGTTTACTACATTTTTGTGGTTCTTTTCAACAGCAAAATGTAAAGAAGTCCATCCATCACCATTTTTTGCATCAACAATTGCTCCTTTTCCAGTTAGAATGGTTACTACATCTTCGTGGCCATAGTGAGCAGCAATATGTAAAGGAGTAATTTTATTATCATGTTCTGCATTAACATCTGCTCCGTTCTCAATCAGAGCTTTTGCTACATTTGCACAGTTCCAATAAGAAGCAAGATGTAACAATTTGACTTCCTTAGAATTTTGACCACGAGATATAGTAAATATGTAATTCATGCCAGATCCACTATCATTGTCAGGTTTACTCTTTTCCCACTCTTGACATAAATCTGGATCTTCTTCTTGTAACTTAGCTTTTATTTTTTCAACTATATTGTCCTTGCTAAAATCTGAAAGGTCATTTATTTTTTTTAATATTTCCATAAATTTATCATATTCCATAACTTCCTCACTTAAAATACATAACTTAGTTGTTATATCTTTTAACATAGAAGTCAAGAACCTAAATATTCGTTATTATCTTTCCTTAAAGAGTCATTTTAGTTATATTACAGACTATGAAAAACCTCAACTTTAGGAAGGAAATCAAGTTTTTTTCTCTGTCATTTATAATTTTATTTGTTCTATGGACTGTATTGTCTGGTTATTTTGAGCCGTTTTTTATTTTTTGTGGAGTGTTTTCCTGTATATTCACATCGTTTATCTTTAGAAGGTTGATAAACGCTGAAAGAGCTCTTAGCCAGATTTTAAATAGTACGAGTAGACTGTCGTTTTATAAGTTAGTAAGTTATATACCATGGTTAATGTACCAAATCATTTTATCAAGTGTTTATGTAACAAAAAAGGTGCTACAACTCAAATCTAAGCTTGAACCGATTATTATCCTAAGAAAATGCAAAGGGCATAATGACGAAAGCATTGCGTTATTTGCCAATTCAGTCACAATCACTCCCGGAACTTTAACTATCAATGTTGAAAGTAAGCAGAAAACATATTTCTCTACCATGTATTTGATAGATAAAGATCTTGAAAGCGGCATTTCTGAAATAGAAAATAAAATCTTAAAAATACTACGTTCAGTTAAGTAATTGCTTTAAATAAGTTAACAGCATCCTTATATTCCCTTAGAACCTGTTTAAAATCTTCGTAATAGGAGAGAAATGAAGGAAAGGACAATCATTTGCAAGCTGGTGTTRAGTTTACGTTCGCAATTTTTCCACAATCTTCTACATTTTTCTAACCAAGCAAAAGATCGCTCAACAACCCATCTCTTTGGC
>NZ_JAPQLK010000090.1:1202-1320 GCF_028981785.1 Wolbachia endosymbiont of Drosophila leontia | reverse complement strand
AGGCCTATTCTAAATAAACAAGTTATTATGTGCACCAAAATTACAACTTTATCGCTATAAATATTGTTGCCACCTGGTATTTTTGGACCATTCTCGTACCACTTTTCTATGGCTTCGT
>NZ_JAPQLK010000090.1:0-1150 GCF_028981785.1 Wolbachia endosymbiont of Drosophila leontia | reverse complement strand
ATGGTTACTGACCCTCATTTTTTGTGGCATATTTTTTCTTTCAAGGTTAGATGGCTATTTTATAATGAATTTTGTCAGCAGCCACCAGATTTTTTCAGTTGCTATACAACAAAGCCCACTGGGATCTAGAAAATCTAGTTAATATATATAGAGAAACCTTAGCTATAGTTTCAAAAGAAGTCGAATGTATTTTGTTATATGATTATAAGTCTAACAGGCGGAATTGGGGTAGGAAAGAGCTTTGTAGCTAATTGCTTTCAAGAGTTTGGTGCTGTTGTATTTGATGCCGATTCTGTTGTACACCAATTTTATAAAGTGGATAAAAGCATAATAAGTTATGCAGAGAAAAATTTTCCTGGAGTGGTAGTAAATGGTGAAATAGATAGAACAGTACTGTCTAAATATTTCTTAGCCTACGATGAAAATTGGAAACAATTTCAATCTTTGGTTCACTCTGCTGTGCTGCGTGAATTAGAATTTTTTATTGCCAAGGAAAAAAAGATCGATAGAAAACTTTTAGTTTTAGATGTGCCACTTCTATTAGAAACAAAATTTTATTTATATTGCGACCTTATTGTTTTTGTTCATGCAGATAGCGTTGTGCAAGCTCAAAGACTTAACGAACGCAACATAGATAAAGAAAAGCTTAATCTAATCTCCGATGTTCAGTTATCTATTGAGGAGAAAAGGAAGATGAGTGACTTTATTATCGATACCAGTGTAAGCAAAGAGTATGTTTTTTCTCAAGTAAAAGATATAGTGGATTCATTAAACCTAAACACGTAGCTCTACGTCATACCGCCGCGGTATCTCTAGATCCCGCTAACAAGCAGCGGGATGACGGTTGTCAGGATCCCAGCAGCCTCCCTCCCCTGTCATCCAAGTAGCCCCCTATGGTGTCATCCCAGTGCCCAGACACTGGGATCCAGGAAAATTGATTGTGCGCTACAGCAACATTTTTGATCAAAAACTGGATTCCAGTGGGCTTTGTTGCATAGGAACTGAAAAAATCTGGTGGCTACTGACAAAATTCATTATAAAATAGCCATTTAACCTTGAAAGAAAAAATATGCCACAAAAAATGAGGGTCAGTAACCATAGCGAATATAACAAATTTCTAGAAAAAAGAGGAAATATTTTTCATTATATC
>NZ_JAPQLK010000089.1:0-8706 GCF_028981785.1 Wolbachia endosymbiont of Drosophila leontia | reverse complement strand
AAATGATTGTCCTTTCCTTCATTTCTCTCCTATTACGAAGATTTTAAACAGGTTCTTAGCCGCTAACAAGTAGCTGGATGACGATTGTCAGGGTGTAATCCCAGTGTCCCTATGATGTCATCCCAGTGCCCAGACACTGGGATCCAGGAAAGTTTGCTTGTAAGCAAGCAAACTAGCACAGAAAGTGGTTACAACATTTTCGATGAGATTATATGGAAAACTGGAATGGCACCATTTGTTATGTTTAACAAAGTTCGTACTTAGCTTCATGTTAGCCATAAATATTTAAGAAATTTACCAAATGGAAAAAAAGGCAAAAGAAGCCCCATGGTTAACTAGTTCTGACACTGGTTTCCATCCAAGACGGCAGTAGCCCCTTCGGTGTCATTCCAGTGTCAAGCACTGGAATGACAAAGGAGAGCAGTGTCAGCTACTTGGATGACACCTTTTTTCTACTTAGTGTGGGTTATACAAGAAGTCTATTGTATGGCTATTGCTGGTCGTATATTACTTATAGCTTATCTATTCAAATTGCAACTTTGTTTTTCACAATTAATTATTGACAGAAATTATTAATCGGGTTATTATTAAACTATCGTTAACAAGTGAGGCAAAGAAATGATGATATCCAATAATTCTTCATTGCTAGAAGATAGTCGGGAGCTTACTAAAACTAAGCAGACTATATGGAAACCTTTAATTGCTGTTTCATTATTATCTATATTTAGTTTCATATCTGGTCAATATCTTCCTTATGTTATTATAGCAGTTTCTGGTTCTATTGCAGCAGTTCCTTTAGCAATTTTTGCTGTTTCTACGGTTGTTGCACTTATTTCAGTGACATATCTTGTTAAACTGGCTATTTCTAGAGATGATAATAAGAAAGAAGTAGGTCTTAATGGACAGAAATTCAGCCATACTCCATCTCAAGAACCACAAAAATTTGTGTGTAAAAATTGTGCTAATCTGGAGAATAAATCAAATGTACCTACTCCTCAATCACCTCCAGTAACGTTTGGAACACAACCAAATCCAAGTGTCAGTGTACCACCGCCGCCACCCCCTCCATTGCAACAAGATGCTGCACTACCACCTCCGCCTCCGCATTTTTTTACAGCTTCCAAGCGTACGGAGCAACCTAAGAATGATGCACCGAAGAAGGCTGGTGAACCTGAGAATAATAATCATTCTACTCTGCTTGAACAGATAGGAGGAGGTACTACGTTAAAAGGAGTGGGCAGCGACAAAATTTTACAAATGAATTGAAAGCAAAATTAGAAAGTAGTGGGGGCACTGACAAAAAAGAAACACCGGAAGAATTTGCTGCAAGAATAGATAGGGAGCAAGCAGAGAGAAAGAAGTCGGATGATAATGATTCAGATTAGACAAAGAGACTTAAGGAAAGAGTAGCAGTCATGCAATTCTCAGATAGTGAAAGTGAGCATTCTGATTCTATTAGCGATTCAGATTGGACTGCAGATGAAAGCAAAGACAAACAAAAAGAGATATAGCAGGAAAAAGAGGAGCAGACAAAACACACAAATTCCCCATCAAGCAAGGAAGAAGGAAGCGGGGGTCTTGACAGTGGTATAGGATCTAGAGCCACATCTCCGATACATCCTGAACAAGAAACAGAGGAGTCACCGGTACCGCCAAGTTCGTGTGTTGATTCACCACAAGTAAATAATGTTGACTCAGTGGATAATGAGGTGCAAGATTCACCTACTCTTTCTGTTGAGGATCGCATAGCACAGTTTGGTGGAAAAGCGTTGCGATGCCAAAAGGAAAATGTTGTACAAGGACTATGATAATTATGAAATGGTCAGCCATGCACTTTCCTTCCTTTTCAAAATAAGTTTACCTACAGGTCTGATTGTATTAAGATTACTTAATACAATCAGATCCATTATATGCGTTTATCCAAATATTACCTGCCAACTCTAAAGGAAAAGCCTGCCCATGCTAAAATTATCTCCCATCAATATTCTTTGCGTGCAGGTTTAATAAAGCAGATAGCATCTGGCATCTATACGTGGTTACCACTTGGTCTCTTAGTGCTTAAGAATATTGAAGATATTATCAGAGATGAAATGAACAAATCCGGTGCTATTGAAGCATTAATGCCTTGTGTGCAACCAGCAAGTCTTTGGCGAGAATCAGGGCGTTACGATGATTACGGTAAGGAAATGCTACGCATAAAGGATAGGCATGAGGAAGATATGCTTTTTGGTCCAACGCATGAGGAGATAGCAACTGATTTAATTAGAGATGTGGTAAAAAGTTACAAAGATTTGCCACTTTGTTTATACCAAATTCAATGGAAATTCCGTGATGAGGTAAGACCACGTTATGGTGTTATGAGGGGCAGGGAATTTTTGATGAAGGATGCATACAGTTTTGATGTAGATTACGAAGGTGCACTGAATTCATATAATTTGATGTACAAAACTTACATAAAAATCTTCAAACGCATGGGATTTACTCCAATTGGAGTTCGAGCTGATACGGGGCCAATTGGAGGAAATTTGAGCCACGAGTTTCATATATTGGCAAACACTGGTGAGAGCACTTTATATTATGACAATAAATTTTCTGAACTACTAGAGAGTGAAGATATTGAAAGTTTAAAGAGTATATATGCAGTTGCAGATGATATGCATGATCCTGAGACTTGCCCTGTATCACAAGAACAGTTAAATGTTAGTAAGGGTATTGAAATAGGGCATATTTTTTATTTTGGTGATAAATATTCGAAGCCTATGAAGGCAAGTGTTACTTCTCAAGATGGAAAAAATGTCAATATACATATGGGTTCGTATGGCATTGGGGTTTCAAGACTTGTTGGTGCAATAATAGAAGCTTTTCATGATGATAAAGGAATTATCTGGCCAGAATCGGTAGCTCCTTTCAGAATTGGTTTAATCAATTTACAACCGAAAGTAACGGAGGCTGCAGATAAAATATATAAAGCTTTGAAAAGCGATGAAGTGCTTTACGATGATACGGAAGGGAGTGTAGGAGTAAAATTTTCTAGAATGGATCTGATAGGCTTGCCGTGGCAAATAATTGTCGGAAAAAAGGCAATAGATGAAAAGATAGTTGAAGTAAAAAATAGAGCAACTGGAGAGGTAAAGGAAATGCAGATTGAAGAAGCAATAAATCACTTTAGCACAAAATGATACACGGTATCGGCACTGACATAGTATATATACCAAGAGTATCGAGGATATTACAAAAATACGGGGAAAAATTTCTCAATAGAATCTACACTGAAAAAGAAATAGAGCTAAGTAGAAAGTATAATAGTCAAGAAATGCGAGCAAGGTATTTTGCTAAACGCTTTGCAGCAAAGGAGGCTTTTGTTAAAGCACGAGGTAGTGGTCAGGGTATTATAATGAAAGATATAGAAATATACAATGATGTAAGAGGCAAGCCATATCTTACCGTTAGCAAGGATTTTATCTCCAAAATTCATCTTTCTCTGAGTGACGATGGAGATTACGCTACTGCATTTGTTATAATTTGTGTCTATAGCTCACACAGATAAAGTTTACTCTTTTGTCATCTTATGGCTTACTGTATGAACATTCATTTTTAAAGGTAAACTGCACAGCAAATGGTGTCATTCCAGTGCCCAGACACTGGTTTCTGCAATCTCATCGAAAACGTTTTTCTATGCTAGTTTGCTTGCTCACAAGCAAACTTTCCTGGATCCCAGACTGGGATGACATCTTTGTTGTGTTTAACAAAAACAAATGTTCGTACAGTTGTGGAATGAACCGCAGTATAGCTATAGCATACACAAATAACTAAAAAAACATAGCGGTTTTTCTATGATTTGAGTATGATTCTAACTTTACCTAAACAAAAAATTTAATGTTAATGTATCTTTCCTTACCATTTTTTATTACTGAGAATTATTTATTAATTACTGCGTTGATTCCACTTTTAAGTGCGTTAGCTATTTTTTTTACTGGTAAATGGCCCAGAGTGAACAATAGTATTACTGTCACTTCTTCTCTACTTCTATTTGCGTATACGTGTCTGTGCACTTTATATTGGGTGTATGGTGATCATTCTCAATTTATCCTCATGGATTTTGGTAATAATTTGCACATTAGTTTAAAGCTAGAGTCTACCGGAGTAATATTCAGTTTATTGATATCGTTTTTATGGATACTAACCAGTATATATGCAATATGTTATATGCAGAATAACTATGCTGATAGCAATCACTCAAGTTTTCTATGCTTTTTTTCAATATCGATTAGCTGTGCAATGTTTATTGCTTTTTCTGGAGATTTGCTCACTACATTTGTCTTTTATGAGCTTCTAACTATTAGTACATACCCTCTGGTTACTTACAACTCAACAAATGAATCAATGATTGCAGGACGCCATTACTTTGGCGTGCTATTTTTCTCTTCTTTGGTATTATTTTTTCCTGCAATAGGCCTTTTATATAATGAATTTCATACTTTAGACTTTGTAAGTGGTGGAATATTCAAATCTGATACTTCACTCATCACTTTTATTGCAGTGTGTTTTGCTATGCTAATTTACGGAATAGGAAAAGCTGCATTAATGCCAATGCATTTTTGGTTACCAAAAGCAATGGTTGCACCAACTCCTGTGAGTGCACTACTGCATGCTGCTGCTGTTGTGAAATCCGGAGTTTTCATCATCATAAAAGTTATATTATACACTTTTGGCGTCGATAACATGCAACGTTTTGTGCAGCAAAATTGGTTTGCTGGAGGGTGGCTTCCGTACGCTGCTGGATTTACTATTATTACTGCATCATTGACTGCACTAAAGCAAAAAGAATTAAAGAAATTGCTTGCTTACTCTACCATCTCTCAATTGTCATATATTGTATTGTTCGCTTCAATTTTTAGTGAGCTCAGCATGAGGGTTGCAATTTTTCAATTAGTTTGCCACGCATTTGCAAAAATCACTTTGTTTTTCGTTGCCGGAGCAATAATAACGAGAGCAGGTGAGAAATATATAGATAAGATTTACGGTATAGGACGCAGTATGCCAATTAGCATGACAGCATTTGCTATAGGTGCGTTGTCTATGATAGGGGTGCCGCCTGCTCCAACTTTTTGGGGTAAATTTCTCATTTTTCAAGCTGTTTTCAACTCTGGCGATGTAATACTTTCTGTGTTTGTAACTCTAGTGTTAATTGTTAGTACTATACTCAACGCTCTGTACTTTTTACCGATGATTTACAATGCCTTTTTCTTAAAACCTTCTCAGAATTACTCCATTAAAAAAACGCCAATTCTTCTAGTTTTACCTCCAGTTATTACTGCTATGTGCACTTTGGTTATTTTTTTTAGCTACCAAGTAATATTTTAAATGTGATTATCTGTATTTATAACCATTAACAATAAATTTAAATGGTATTATACCAGCCAGAGTTGCTTTTATATTCGACAAAGTGAAGCTAATCTCAACAGCCTGATTTTTCACCTCCCTATTTTGCTCGGTTGCAAAAACTACAGTAGCATTTCCAGCAAATGTAACTAAGTCCTTGGTCGATCGATCAATAGATAATGTTATTACATTTATGTTGGCAATTTTTCTTTTGGATGAAACAGCTTCATTGTTCGTTTTTTCCTGAAAGCCTTGATAGATTTTATGTATAGAATTATTTCTTATAAAATTTTCTTGGTACTTCGGTTCAACGATCTTAATGGACTCGTATATTTCAATGTATTTACTTATTAAGTACCTCGCTGTGGAAGTGTATTCATCTTCCTTTTTACTGAAACTAAGCTTATGCATTGCAGAGAACTCATCTTCTGTGTGGTTCATATACTTCACAAAATTTAAATCTTTTTTAATAGGAAATAACAGGTATATGTTTAATGTTAATAAACATAAGCATACTAGGAGAAGCGATACTATTAATGCCATCCAAGATCTTTCTGCTACACAAAACAGATACCTATGGCAGTACCATTCGACTGCTTTACTGAAATAACTTTTGTTTTTTACTGATTCAAGCAATTTATCTTCCATAACACAATACTACCAGACCTAATCGGATCATTATAGTAACAATAAGCTTAGATACTCTAAAAAAAACTTTAAAATATGTCTAAATTTTCCCAAATAGGATGAATGATTATATCACCTTGTTCTGCAATGAGGTAGAATTTATCGATTTTGCTCACATCTATATTTATCATTTTTACACTGAAATTTTCAGGATCATAAGTATTACTTTCTACACTTTTGTGATAATTATAATAATGTAATTTATTTTGATCATCAAAATAACCAAATTCATCAGCAAAGGTTCCCACTTTTCTACCTTTACCACTTTTGACTAGCTCAAATAGATCAATTACATGGTTCTGGGATCCAGGCTCAATAGGCCCTTCTGCAGCAAAAAATTTAGGTGCATGACCAATGTATTCCTTAAATTTTAGATTATGAGTCTTTTTTACACTACCAAAATCCACAAATTTATATTCATCTGAAATACCAGAATATTGTGGATCATACTTTTTATATTCAAAAAACTCATTACCTAAAAAATTACAAAACGTTAATTTATAATTATCATGATCGGATTTTACGACTTTAAGGTAATGAAAATCTCCAGGAATCTTTATTTCCTCTTCCGTAATATGATTACGTACAACAAGCTCACCTTTTAGCATATGATAGCCAATTTTTGGCAAAGTAGCTATATTGATTGTCTTGTTTAGCTTAAAATTTGCTTCATAAATGCCACTTAACAACTCCTTTCCTTTTTCTAGGGCTATGTCTTGATCTGAAGCTATATTCTTAATTAAGCTTAATTTTTTCTGCATGTTCAATATGGCTTTTGTCAAAACTTCTATTGATTGCCATACAGTTAATTTATTATCAGTCAAATTATATACTTCGAGTATTAAATTAACAGAATTTTATCATGAATTTATGTTAAAAGTATTATACTTCGTAAACTTATGTCATGATATTAACTACATTAGCTAAAACATGCTTTTTATCTAAGTGAAGTTGCTTAGCAACAACGAAAAGTTCATCTATCTTTTTCCACTGACTTAGCAGAATTTCAACACCATTTACCTCTCTCTTTATGCTTTCTAAAATGAAGGCCTGAATTATATATGATGCTAGTTCTAGTTCGATTTCGCTATTAATTACTTTACTAATCATATTGGGATTCTTTAAATCATGAAGAAATTTATAAAAGCATTTGTATGCTTCATAAGCATCACTACTTATTGCATTTATTATCATTCCTGGCATTCCAGGAAATAAAGTGATCATTTCATCAAACGTTTGACCATCAAACTTACATTGAGATGAAGCAACTTGCTTTGTTTCATCATAAGTTAATGGGAGTAAATTTAGCTGAAAGCACCTATACAAGATAGTGGTTTGTATATCATATGGCTTATGGCTAATTATAAATATCTTAGAATTTTTTGGCGGCTCTTCTAATATTTTCAATATTGCGTTTTTAGCGTTATTAGTCATTGCCTCTAAGCTATCTATTATAGCTATTTTGTGTTCTGATTGAATTGGACTTAAGTGTAGAAAGTTTTTCATTTCTCTGACTTTTTCTATTCCGATAGTATCACCTTCAACAATGTGTAAGTCCAATGCTACTTCATTATAGTTTTTTATGAGTAACCAATTGGAGAAGGATTTTGCAAGTGTTGCTTTTCCTATACCTTTTTTACCACAGATCAGCCAAGACTGAACAGATAAGTTGTTCACTATTTTTTTTTTGGCTTGGTTGTGGCCTATTACTTTTTTCATTCTTTCTCCTATAGATCTTAGTTTGAAAATGTATTGTTTACTGTTTGTAATAAAATTGCACCTTCCCTTAAAACCTTAATCTTATCTTCGGTTAAGTCAATAATAGTAGATTCTATACCAGAAACTAATTCGTCATCTTCAATCACTGCAGATAAATGTTGCTTAATGGATTGTGGTATATCGTTTGCCTTACATACACTTTTTTCTCCTGAAATATTTATACTAGTTGCAACTATTGGAACTTTCAGTTTATTTAATATTGAAATTGCAATAGGATGCTTAGGGATTCTGATGCCTATACTATCTTTAAAGAATTCGTTTGGCAATATGTTGTTGTTTTTAAGTGGTAAAATGTAGGTAATTGGTCCAGGAGAAAAGTGATTTACTAAACCAATATACTTTTTCTCTAGCTTTGCTATTCTCATCAAGCTGCAAATATCACTAACAAATATAGACAGTGGCTTATTTTGAGAGCGTTTCTTTATCTGATATATTTTTCCTATAGATTCATTATCTAGTGCATTACAAGCAAGAGCATATACTGTTTCTGTTGGAAAACACACTAACAAGTTGTTCTGTATTGCATTTATTATTTTAGATACCATATAGCTCAAAGCTTATTTATAACAACTAGATCAGTTTTGTTGCATTGTATCTTATATAGTAACTGCTAGTTTGTATCCGTTCAGGATAGCGGCAAGACCATAGAGTAAAAGTGAGTTTACAACAAATGGTGTCATCCCAGTGCTTGACACTGGGATGGCTTTGTTGCATCACACTTTATGAGATGGTGATTTATGGTAAATTCATGTAACTATCTCAAATTTAGCCATACCAATATCAGTGTGTTTATTAAGCAAATAGCATTTGATTAGCAGTTCTTTTTCTCGATTTATCTCAGATTTATTCCTAAAACTA
>NZ_JAPQLK010000088.1:3203-3288 GCF_028981785.1 Wolbachia endosymbiont of Drosophila leontia | reverse complement strand
GTGCAACTGTTGAGGTAATAAAGCGAGGTGAATTACATTCTTTCGTTGTATTGCCAAAGAGATGGGTTGTTGAGCGATCTTTTGC
>NZ_JAPQLK010000088.1:0-3154 GCF_028981785.1 Wolbachia endosymbiont of Drosophila leontia | reverse complement strand
AACACCAGCTTGCAAATGATTGTCCTTTCCTTCATTTCTCTCCTATTACGAAGATTTTAAACAGGTTCTAAAACTTCTACTACCCCTTTATGGTCCTCTTTAGCAGCCCGATGTAGAGGAGTCTCTTTTAACTCATTTGTTGCATTAACATTTGCCCCATTATTTAGTAAAACTTCTACTACCCCTTTATGGCCCTTTTCAGCAGCCAAATGTAGAGGAGTCTTGTTATCTTGATCTTTTACATTAACCTTTGCTCCTTCACTTATTAGACTTTTTACTTTCTCAATATTACCTTCTAGAGCAGCCTTACGTAATTCAGCATTTATATCTCTGTTTGAATTGCTCATCCCATACCTCCTGTAAAACTATATTGTTATGATAAAGTCGTTAATAATCTATGAGCTCTCACCCCCTGTAAAATTATATTATCATGATAAAGTCATTAATAACCCATGAGCTCTATGTTCCTGGATCACGCAAATAATGGTTATTCCCTGTGTTTTTCAGTACATTTGAGCTGGCTGTACATAAGAATTGCAATTGTAGAGCATGCTATTGTTAATAGTAAATTTGGTAAAATACCATAGCGAAAAAATTTTCCTACTATATATATTCCAATAGCCCCAAACATCATATTGCAGAATGAGAGGACTGCACTACCAAGCCCTATACCTTTGATCGTTTCTAAAGCAGAAGTTACGTTATTGCTTATTATTAATGCAAGTCCGATATTGGCTGGAATCCAAACAGTTTGAAGAATGAATATATTCAACTTGTCCGCGAAATAAAAATATACCAATAAACTATCGGATATTATCGGTAACACCAAACCTATTATTAGCATTTTACTCACCCCTATTTTCGGCACATATCTCCTGTTAATTAAAGTTCCAATTATGTAAAATATGACTATGATCGATATGAGGTAGCCAAAATACTGTACTTCAATTCCCATCAATTCAAATATGAACGGGTAGTTAGCAATGTATGCCCAAAGCCACATGAAAGTTAATCCATGAATGGCTGAAAACCCAAGGAAACGATAATTTCTAAATATTGATATATATTGCTTGAAGATATTAGTAGTTATGTTAGTTATACTGGTTTCATTTTTATTTACAGTGAGTGTTTCTTGTAACTTAAAGTAGATAAAAATAAGTATAGCAATTGCTGCGAGTGACATAATAAAAAACAAAAATTTCCAATGATAACCATGTGAAATTATATAACTGCCCACCACTGGAGCTATTCCAGGTGAGAGTGCCACAACCATATTTAATTTTGAAATTACTCTCGAGTATTCACTACCTGAGTACATATCCCTTATTGCTGCATACCCAACAACACCTGCAACACCAGCCCCTGTTCCTTGTATGAAGCGAATTAGTATCAAGAGCGCAATACTGTCGGCTATATAACATATGACACTTGCCAAAGTAAAAATTGTCATACCAATCAGCATCATTGGACGCCTACCATAATGGTCCGACAATGGACCATAAATTAATCCAGACACCGCAAATCCAACTAGATTCAAGCTAATTGTAAGCTGCACTACACTGCCTTCTACTTTAAAATAATTGGCAATGCTTGGTAGTGCAACTGAGTACAAATCAGTTGCCATATCGACAATTGCTACAGACAATATCATAATAAGAGAGATGATATCTTGCGAAAGAGCTGTTTTCACTTAATGATTTACTGGATTAAATATACTTAATTATAATGTATTTTTTTCATTAGTATAAGTACAATGTTACATAGTAAACGATGTCATTCGAGTAGCGGACACTGAAATCTTAAGCTAAAATCATGAAAAGCACGAATTTCAATATTTTACCTTTGATTATTCATTTTAAGCTTTAAGTCTTCAACAGAAGATGCATTTGCCTCACTTACTACCTTTAGTGGTTCACCAAGACTATGTTCCACTTTTGTCTCAAATTTAAAGCCCAATTTTTCGCAAAGCTTCTGAAAATATTCAACAATAACATCAAACAAATTCCTACCACTTACTTTGTAGTTTTTTAGCTCTTTAGGAATGGTAAGAAGTACTTTACCATCTTCATATGTTACATTTTTATCTTCACATTTCAGTTTAAACTCCGCTGAACTGCAAAAACCTGGTGTTTCGATATATGTACAATCATCATAGTTAAGCATTTTTGTATATTTCATGCTAAAACTAAGCTTTATACAATTGGGTTCACGACGATCCATAATATACTCTCTTGTCATACAGTTGCTTTGCATTGACAAATGAAAAGATCCAAGAGCTTGACTCATATCATTAGGAAGAAAATGAGTATATCCGCCCTGATAATAGTTATTTATTAACTCCTCAATAATAGAGTTATTGGGAATTGTTCCACCAACGTGTTTAAACATTTCTGTAAAAATTTGTCTGAGAAATGGACGATAATTCCCTTTTCCGTTTTCATCCCGTAGAATTAGATTTTTATGTTTTGAATACAGATTGTTAATAAATTCGTTAGTTATTTTTTGTCCGTTAATAGCAAGGCCGTGTGTTCTATTAAGATCCTTATATGTTCCCTCACCAGAAATTACTTCGTCCCAAGTGTTAGCTTTGAAATCAGCATATTTGAGCTTCTTCACTTCAGCTTTCAACGCACTGACCATTTCCTTTGACATGTTATATCTCTACCATTAACACCTGTATGTTAATTCTAGCACTTACTTTATTAAATTTCAATTACTAAATGAATTCATCACTTTCACTTCCGTATTTTCCAGCGAGTCACCGTAAGTCACTGCTTTTAGGTAAAACTTTTTTCCCCTTTGCACTTCGAAAGATATTATTGAATCATCAAGTAGAACAAATTTTTCACCTGCAGTGTGCTGATACTCTTTAGTGCCTTCTTGCCCTCTAATTAGATTGCTAAGCTTATATTTATTTTTATCTATAAGTTCGGCACTCTGAAATTTTACTATCCCTTTTCCAACCAGTGCTAAATTGCTTACATTTATAGTACTAACATTAGTGCTTGTAAAACCCTCTTCTGTCATCCCAGTGCCCAGACACTGGGATGGCTTTGTTGCATAGGAACTGAAAAAATCTGGTGGCTACTGACAAAATTCATTATAAAATAGCCATTTAACCTTGAAAGAAAAAATATGCCACAAAAAATGAGGG
>NZ_JAPQLK010000087.1:0-4484 GCF_028981785.1 Wolbachia endosymbiont of Drosophila leontia | reverse complement strand
AAAGTAGCATATGGTTCTCTCCGCGGTCTGAGATGACAATAAATTTGTCAAGCCGCATCATACTTGTTAGGCGGAAGTGGACGGCAACATATTTACCACGAAGTCTAACTAAGTTCTTGCTTGTCCCTTCCATCGGCATTGCTATCTTTATTTTCAATAAAATTATTGTCCTATGCTCTTTTGATGTTTATTGATAATAAAATTCTGTTTTATCAACCAACATCCTATGCATAATTACAGCTAATTTTCTTGCTACTGCTACAATTGCTTTTTTCATTCCTTTTTTCTTCGCAACCCCAGTTTTTTAATTTAAATGTCCTCTTGGTAACTGTAAGCATTGTTTGTGCAGCTTCATATAACATACTTCTACATTCCGCTGGTCCCATCTTTGATATGCTGCCATGCCGATCAACTTTTCCAGAAGAATATTGCCTTGGTGTCAACCCTATATACCCCCTTACTATTACCCACAAATATAAATGTTTGTTGCATAGCTCTTAATGGCATAACTTTTGCTTGAAATAACTGTTTATATGGTGCAATTTACAGCTTTTAGTTGCTAAAATTATAACTCTTAGTTTAATAATTTTAATCCAATAAGCTTTCAGGTTAATAAAATTAAATTATTTGAGTAAATACAATACTATGTTTTTATTTGTGGGTAATAGTAAGATATACCCCAGTTGCGGATTAGCCAACGAAGTAAAGCTTAGAAATGCAGCGGCTGCATGGAATATGAAACAAGCGTAGAAAAAATGTGTACCAAAAAATTTATCGGTGATCTGTGGCGAGTATGCTCAATCTCAAATTTGTTTTTCAGAGAGCCAAAAACTGTCTCAATAATCGATCTTTTTCTTAACAAAATCTTCTCATTTAGCACCATTAATGAGTTTTTCATACCCTTTTTATACTGGTTACAAGCTTTAACCCTCTATCGAATAATTCGTGAAAAAGATCTTTTTTGATATATCCTTTATCTCTAAACAATAATCCAGTCAATTTCTGAGTTAAATTTGGCACAGGTATCAACGTTGCCTTTTGTCACCGTAACCCCTTGAATTTCGCCAGTTTCGTTGATTACTAGACGTACCGAAAAACCACCCATAAGTAGTCTTTCCAATCTTTGCCAACCCTTTGAAAACTTTGTTTCTCGAGGTCCTTTTTGGATGGCAAACAGCGATAGATTATGTACGAAATCCCTGTCACTTTTGACTGTTCGCAAAACCATTGCATTAAGAGCGCTAAATACCATAAAGCCCGCGATTTTAACCTGATAAACCTACTATAGGATGGCAATTTTGGAAACGCTGATTCGTATAATAATTTCAAATAATGCACATAGAAAATTTTAAAATTGTCGCACTTGATATAGCAATATTATGGTAAAAATCTCTGAATGCGTAATCTCTGGCGTCCTGGTTGGTTTTTTGCCACTTGGTAGAAGTTTTTCTGCAAAATTTTCATCGACTGTATTGCAAAAATCATCGACTATACAAAAGATTTCTGTTACTTTCTCTTTCATTGGTAACCTCCTATTTTAGGAATGAATATCAAATACCTTGGAGTTTACCCTATTTCCTTACCTTTTCTATTTTTTCTAATTTACAACTGGGGTTAGCAGTGCTGTGAGAATGGTTGAAAGCGCAAAAGAAAACCTCTCGGAAGTTAAAAATATACTGGTCGATGCAGGTTATACAGGAGAAAATTTTGCAACTAAAATAAAAACGATTATTGGAGCAACTGTAGAAGTAATAAAACGAAGTGAATTACATTCCTTTGCTGTATTGCCACAAAGATGGGTTGTAGAGCGATCTTTCGCTTGGTTAGAAAAATGCAGACGATTGTGGAAAAATTGCGAGCGAAAACTTAACAATAGCCTACAAATGGTCGTTCTTTCCTTCATTTCTCTTCTATTGAGAAGATTTTAAACAGGTTCTAAATCTTTATTTTAAAAATGTCATATTGACCACCGGTACCTGAAAATACTATTCCAATTGATCAGAGCTATCCATTTCCTTAATTTTTGTAACGTTGTCATAGGAGTACTATAACTTTAGTATCAACTATGTTTTATTGTTTTTGCATCTAAAAAAATTTAGCTTATTCAAGCAGCATTTTGCCTTTTTTTGGATGTAGGGATTTTTTAGGAATTGTCTTCTTGAATTCTATGGTATTTTGTTTAACATTGAAACAAGATTCCAGTGTCAGCTACTTGCATGACATTGTTGGTTAGTGTTTTATGGCTTTACGATAGCTATACAACTTATCTTAAAAGCAATATAGTGTTTACTATACAATGAATCAAAGATAGTAAGTAAAGTCTATGAAATTTCAAATCGCTACACATTTTCAACCGGCTGGGGATCAACCACAGGCAATCGATAGCTTAATTGCAGGGCTAAATAGTAATAAAAGAGATCAGGTTTTGCTTGGAGTTACTGGTTCTGGGAAAACTTTTACTATGGCAAATGTTATTGCAAGAACAAATAGGCCTGCATTAATTATGGCACACAATAAAACTTTAGCAGCACAGCTTTATGAGGAAATGAAAGGATTGTTTCCCCATAATGCTGTTGAATACTTCATTTCTTATTATGATTATTATCAACCTGAAGCCTATTTACCACAAACTGATACTTATATCGAAAAAGATTCTGCAATTAACGAAAGAATTGAGATGCTGCGTTATTCCACCGTCTGCTCCCTTTTGGAGCGCAGGGATACGATCGTAGTTGCCAGTGTTTCCTGCATATACGGTCTTGGTTCGCCTGAGAGCTACCGCAGCATGATCATACCGCTTAGTGTTGGAAATAAAATTCGTATTAATGATTTCCTGAGCAACTTAACTGATCTTCAATACAAGCGCTCTGATGCCAGGTTTGAGAGAGGATATTTCAGAGTGCGCGGCGATATTGTTGATATATTTCCTTCCCATTATGAAAATAAAGCTTGGCGTTTATCGTTATTTGGCGATGAAATAGAAGAAATTTCTGAAGTTGATGCTATAACGGGCAATGTTACCAAAGGCGTAAATAAAATCACCATTTTTCCAAATAGCTATTACATAACCCCGCGTGAGGCTTTGTTGCAGGCAATTGAACTAGTCAAAAAAGAGCTGCATGAACGCTTGGATTATTACTACTCGCAAAACAAGATTGTTGAAGCAAAGCGCCTCGAGCAACGCACTAATTTTGATATCGAAATGATGAGAACAACAGGAATATGTAAAGGTATTGAAAATTATTCGCGTTATCTCTATGGAATGGAAGCTGGGGATCCACCACCTACTTTGTTTGAATATTTACCCAAAGACGTAATTTTATTTGTTGATGAGAGTCATGTCACCGTTCCTCAGGTTGGTGCGATGTACAGTGGTAATGAGGCGCGTAAAAAGAAATTGATCGACTATGGCTTCAGGCTCCCTTCCGCTTTTGATAATCGTCCATTAAAATTTGAAGAGTGGGAGGGAGTTAGGCCGCAGACTGTTTACATTTCAGCCACTCCAGGAAAGTATGAGTTGGCAAAGACCAATAATGTATTTATAGAGCAAGTTATCCGTCCAACAGGGCTTACAGACCCAATCTGCATTGTAAAACCAATAGAGAGTCAAATTGATGATGTAATTCATGAGGCACAAGTGACAATAGGGAAGGGATTTTGTGTTTTAATCACTACATTGACGAAAAAAATGGCTGAAAATTTAGCTGAATATATGAGTGAATTGAATATGAGAGTGAGTTATTTGCATTCTGATATTGCTGCGCTGGAGAGAATAGAAATTATATACAAATTGAGATCTAAAGAAATCGATGTTTTAGTAGGTGTTAACTTGCTGAGGGAAGGTCTTGATATTCCAGAGTGTGGGTTGGTTGCAATTTTGGATGCTGATAAAGAAGGATTTTTGCGATCGGAAACTTCATTAATTCAAACGATCGGTCGTGCTGCGCGTAATGCTGAAGGTAGAGTAATTTTGTATGCAGATAAAATCACTGGTTCTCTGGACCGTGCATTAAGAGAGACCGAAAGAAGAAGAAAAAAACAAGAAGAACATAATATATTGCACAATATTGTCCCAAAGACTATAATAAAACCTATATCAAACACCTTACAGGAGAGGGCAATAGCAGAACCGAAAGTAAATACTAATAAGGATGATTTGAGAAAGCAAATGATAGAGCATGCTGAAAATTTAGAGTTCGAAGAAGCAGCAAGAATAAAAAAATTATTGCAAGGTTAAGTAATATATGATGCTATGGGCATAGTATAAAAATGTAAATAATTTTATTGATATCTTTATATTAATACTTTTTAAATATTTAGTACGGTGCAATATCTGCAATGGATGAGAAAAATTAACACCAGCGCCCTTAGGGTCAGAGACTTTGGCCCCAACCCTAATAAAACGCCTAGATGGCTGAGAACCTGTTTAAAATCTTCGTAATAGGAGAGAAATGAAGGAAAGGACAATCATTTGCAAGCTGGTG
>NZ_JAPQLK010000086.1:0-3214 GCF_028981785.1 Wolbachia endosymbiont of Drosophila leontia | reverse complement strand
ACAATTCTTTAGAGCTCGGTAGAGATGAATTTTTCGAGTTTAAACCAAGCCTTTCCTTTAATTCAGCGTTTTCTATCTTTAAAGCTTTATTTTCTGCTTTTAAGTTTTCTATCTCTGCTTTCAGTTTTTCTATTTTTTGCTGTAAATTTTTGCAAAGTTCTAAAAGGTTTACCACATTACCTCACTTTTGCTCTATGATTATCTTTATTATCTTGCTTTGTCTACCTTATTCTACCACTCCGCTGAACGGATACAATTTACTAAACAGAAAAAAAGGCAAAAGAAACCCTAGGGTAGCTAGTTATTCACTATCCATTTTTTAAGTTGGCGTTTTTTAATGTTTTAAATAGCGCGCTTCAGCTTGTGCAGGTAAAAACCTAGAAATATTGTGAAGACATAAGGTGCACATAGTGCAAAAAATTAAAAACAAGACGCCAACTACGTTGTTTTCTTGCTGTTTAATCTGCACAGATGAAGATAACTGAATACCTTCAGTTTTATGATAAGGGGGCTGGCGAAGGGTGTCAAGCAAGTTTTTTCGTTTCTATTTCCAATAAAAGTTTGTTATATGGTTGTGCAAGAAGTCTATTGTAAATGAAATGAATGTGAAAAATATCTTATTAGCGTTTTTAGTACAAATGGTATTCAGTTTGCCGCTATTTGCAGCTGATCCTGTTTTGCTCAACTGCATTGAAACTCCAGAAATATATGACCTTGATGCAAGGCCAAAAAATTTTAGCTCTTCAAACAATTTAAGAAGGAAACCTGGTTCTCCAAATAGTGCAACAGGAGAATTAATACACATAGTGGGTAGAATTACTGATATAAACTGTTTACCAATACAAAATGCTGTAGTTTCTATATGGCACGCGAATTCACGCGGCGTGAACCATTACGATAAGAATATAGAGGATGATCCGAATTTTGCTGGATCAGGAAGGTTTGTAGTGAATAATCTTGGCTATTATAATTTTATTACGATAGCACCTGGTAAAACTGGTGATAGAGCTCCACATATCAACTTTCTAGTTCAACATCCGGATTTTCCGGAATTCACAACGCAAATGTTTTTTGTTGACCATAATTGCGATAATTGTGCTGATCCTGTTCTTGGAGATTTTGTTAGTAATGGGCTTGCAAGCCTTCTCATAACACCATTTACTTACAGTGATCAGGTCATAAAAACCTATACGTTTAACATTACCTTGGGCGGATATAATAAGTTCTCTAATAAAAGATAAAAACCCTTGCATGTAAGGGGGTCCATAGTAAACTTAAGTGTTATTGTACTTAGGATGTGTATGAAAAATATCTTACTGATGTTTTTGCTATGTTTTATGTACAATTTACAATTATTTGCAACGGAGATACCAGCAATGAAAATAACAATTTCTAAAATTTCGCCCGATTTTAAAACAATAGTAATGGGTTTATTTGAAGACAACGAAACCGTAAATGATAGCGGAGTTTTGCAAAGAAAACAGGTCATAGATAATATAAAGCAATTTAGCGATTTCAATGGAAGTTTTGGTGAATTTTTCTCTACTGCTTTGCCAGAAGAAAAAAATGTTATAGTTGTTGGACTGGGTAAGAAGGATGAATGGAATGAAAATAAAGAATTAAATATTGGTGGTAAAATATATTGTGAGCTAAGCAGATTAAAAATTAAAAAAGCAGCGGTTTTAATCGAAGGTAGTGCAGCAAATGTTGCATATGGTGCGTTTCTGCGTAGTTTTAAATTTGATAAGTATAAAACTAAAAAGGATGAGAAAATTGCAGAGGTAGAGGAGATTACCGTATTAGTAAAAGATGAACAATTAAGTAATGCTGAAAGATCATTTGAGCACTTAAGGCAAGAAGGTGAGAGTATATTCCTTGCGCGCTCTTTTATAACAGAGCCTCCTAACATTCTGTATCCAGAATCCTATGCTGATCATATAAAAAAAGAACTTACTAAGCTTGGCCTTGAAATCGAGGTGCTTGATAAAAAGCAGATGGAAGAGAAAAAAATGGGAGCCTTGCTTGGAGTTGCACAAGGAAGTAGTAAAGAACCAAAATTAGTAGTGATAAAATGGAATGGAGCTTCTAAAGAACAAAAGCCTATAGCTTTTGTTGGTAAAGGTATAACGTTTGACACTGGTGGAGTATCACTCAAACCTTCACGTGGTATGGAGTCGATGAAATATGACATGGCAGGCTCTGCTACTGTGGTTGGGGTGATGCATGCTTTAGCAGGACGAAAAGCAAAAGTAAATGCAATCGGCGTGGTCGCACTTGCAGAAAATGCAGTGGGTGGTAATGCTCAAAGGCCAAGTGATGTAGTAACTTCAATGTCTGGGCAGACGATAGAAGTGTTAAACACTGATGCAGAGGGAAGGCTTATACTTGCAGATGCTTTGTGGTATACGCAAGAGAGATTTTCACCACAATTTATGATTGATCTTGCAACCTTAACTGGAGCTATAGTGGTTGCACTTGGAAATAACGAATATGCTGGTCTTTTTTCAAATAATGATGAATTAGCAAACCGTCTGATTGATGCCGGAAATGAAGTAAATGAGAAGTTATGGCGTTTTCCTATGAATGAAACTTATGACAAAATTATTGATTCACCGATTGCTGATGTTCAAAACATCGCTCCTGCAGGCTCTGGTGGAGATAGCATAATGGCTGCACAGTTTTTACAGCGTTTTGTGAATGAAACTTGCTGGGCACATTTAGATATCGCAGGCACTGCTTGGCACGAGAAAGGTACTGACATTTGTCCAAGAGGAGCAGTAGGTTTTGGTGTAAGGTTACTTAATAAGTTGGTTGAGAAGTACTACGAAGCCAATGATTAAAGGTCTTTATACTGGATTTATGGCTTAGCTACATGAACGTTTATTTTCGAGGCGCAGCAAATGAAAGTAGCTGATACATATTTCTTTTTTTCTGGATTCCAGTGTCAGCTACTTTCATGACACCCTGACAACCGTCATCCCGCTACTTGTTAGCGGCTGAGATACCGCGGCGGTATGACGTAGGACTGCTGTCATCCCAGTGCTCCTTTTTTGTCACCCAAGTAGCCTCCTATGGTGTCATCCCAGCGCCCCTATGATGTCATCCGAGTAGCCAACACTGGTTTCCATCCAAGACGGTGTCGTTCCAGTGCGTGACACTGGAATGGCTTTGTTGCATCGCTCTTCGGATAGTAGGTAACGTACAATAAATTCAT
>NZ_JAPQLK010000085.1:0-10554 GCF_028981785.1 Wolbachia endosymbiont of Drosophila leontia | reverse complement strand
CCAGTATTGGTCTAATTTTTTCAAATTGTTCTTTACTTATATCGCTTGGATAGCTTTTTTGCATAGATATGCCTCTTTCTTAACTATGCTTATTCTACCTCATATTTTCGAGATCCTTAACAGGTTCTTAGAAAGAAACTTCTCATCAAGATAACTTAAGTATATACTAATTCTCTTATTTTTAAACGATTTCTCATCATGAATTGCACGATCAAAAACCTGAATTTGACTTGTTATAATGCTACAATTATTACTTGCAACTTCTAATACGCCACTATCAATTACAACCTTCTTTTCTGTTTGGTTACTCATTTTAACAGTAATCATACCAGGCAATAAATAAATTAAGTAAGGAGCATGGTGAGCTAAAATCATAAGCTCCCCTTCGAGCCCAGTTACTGAAAGAGAAACCACTCCACTGAATGAAATTTGATCATCAGGAGAGAAAAATTGCACTTTAAAAGTATTCATAATCTTTAACTTTTATTTAGCTTCAGCTTGTATTAATTCAGCCTTTTTTATTGCTTCATCTATATTCCCCACCATATAAAAAGCAGCCTCTGGTAAGTGATCATATTTACCTTCAACAATCCCTTTAAAACTGGAAACAGTATCAGAAAGTGAAACAAATTTACCAGGCATGCCAGTAAATATTTCTGCAACGTGAAAAGGTTGAGAAAGAAATTTCTGAATCTTACGAGCCCTATCAACAATAATTTTATCTTCATCAGATAGCTCATCCATACCAAGTATTGCGATAATATCTTGCAGTGATTTATAAGTTTGCAATATACGTTTCACCTCAGAAGCTACCTTATAATGTTCTTCACCAATGATTTCAGCAGATAAAGACTGAGAAGTTGAATCAAGTGGATCAACAGCAGGGTATATTCCCATTTCAGCTATTTGCCTTGACAACACTGTGGTGGCATCAAGGTGAGAGAACGTAGTTGCTGGAGCTGGATCAGTTAAATCGTCCGCAGGAACATATATAGCTTGCACAGAAGTAATAGAGCCAGAAGTTGTTGAAGCTATTCTTTCTTGCATTGCACCCATATCAGTTGCAAGGGTTGGCTGATAACCAACAGCTGACGGTATTCTTCCAAGTAAAGCAGAAATTTCAGAACCAGCTTGTGTAAATCTAAAGATATTATCCACAAAAAATAGAACATCTTGGTTTTCACGGTCACGAAAATACTCTGCCATAGTAAGTGCTGTTAAAGCAACTCTAGCCCTTGCTCCAGGAGGCTCATTCATCTGACCATAAACCAAAACAGCTTGAGATTTTTCATGCTCATTTATATTTATTACATTTGAAGTGATCATCTCGTGATAAAGATCGTTACCTTCACGCGTTCTCTCCCCTACCCCGGCAAACACAGAAAATCCTTTATGAGCTTTTGCTATATTATTAATTAATTCCATTATTAGGACTGTTTTACCAACACCGGCTCCACCAAATAAGCCAATTTTTCCTCCTTTAAGATAAGGCGCAAGAAGATCTATAACTTTTATTCCCGTAACTAAAACTTCTTCCTGTATTCTCTGTTCAGTAAAACTTGGAGGTGCTCTGTGTATAGGCTCTAAGTTATATTTTCCCTTCAGTGGACCACACTCATCTATAAGCTCTCCAACAACATTAAAAATCCTTCCTAAAGTTGAACGCCCAATTGGCACCGATATTGGTGCACCTGTATCAACAAATTCATCCCCCCTTGACACGCCATCTGTGCTATCCATAGCAATACAACGAACTACATTGTCACCTATATGCTGCGAAACTTCTAAAACCAGCTCCTCATCCTTATATTTTAGTTTGCTTTTTAAAGCATTAAATATTTTAGGCAATTCACCTTCAAATTTTATATCAACAACTGCTTGAGTTACCTTAATCGCTCTACCTATATTCATCTCTTTATTTTTATCACCTAACACTATAATTCCATAAAAGAACTTCTAAAGAAAGTAGATTTTATATTATTAATAGAAATTTTGCAACATTAAAACGCTTACTAGTTACGCTTCATTACAAACAATGCAAACGCATTTAATAGCCAAGTAATAATAAACAATACTAAACTAAGCGCATAAGCAGCAAGAGTTTGTACACTATTGAAATCCTGATCTCCGGTAAGTAATGTAGCGATCTGCACGGTAATGGTAGTAACTGAATTAAGAGGGTTAAAAGTCAAATTTGCGTTGATTCCCACAGCCATTAGCACAATCATTGTTTCACCTATCACTCTTGAAATTGACAATAAAATTGCACTTAAAATTGTAGGCATTGCATAAGGTATTGTTATATGCCATATAGTTTCCGCTGGAGTTGCACCAAGTGCCATGAAGCCATAACGCAAGCTTTTTGGAACAGATCTTATGGCATCTTCGAGTAAAGAAATAATAAAAGGAAGAATCATTATCCCAATCGATAAACCGGCAACTAAGGCACTTTCTGAGTGTATACTTAAACCAAAAAAATTTGCTACCTGCTTTATAAAGAAAGACAAAAACACAACCGCGAAATATCCATATACAACCGTAGGAATAGCAGACAAAACTTGCAAAGTTGTATTAACAATATAACGCACTTTCTCACTCGCATATTCACTAATATATATTGCAGAAAATAAACCAAGCGGAACGACAACTAACATTGCTATAATAGTTATAAGTAATGTACCAACTAAAAGCGGCGCTATACCAAAACATCCTATCTTCTCTTCATTGATAGTGACTACATTGTGGCCCCATTTCAAGCAAAACAAGAATTCTGAAATAGCTACTTTATTAAAAAAACTAATGGATTGAATAAAAATAGACAGCATTATAAATAAAGTGATAAAAAATGATATGGCCAAAGCCACAAATAACGAAAGTTTTATTATCTTATTTCTTTTATTTTTAAAGATAAAAGCAAGCATGAAAAAAAGTAACGCTATAGAAATAAAAGTTACAAAACAATTATTATAGAATACTAACAACCAAGTTAGCATCCATACACAACTAAGATATAGATAATATTTAACCTTATTTACTTCTTGAAACCTACTAAAACAAAACAAAAGGATTAGTAAGACAGGTATGACTATCACCGAATTCATTCTTCCATGCATCAAATTTTATTCTACGAAAATGTCATACAAGTTCACCATTATTTGACAATAAAGTAAAACAATTTAAAATAAATAATTATATTAATATAAAAACAATGAAGAGAACATTTCAACCAAAAAATTTGATAAGAAAGCGCAGACACGGATTTCGTTCACGTATGGCAACAAGAGCTGGAAGAAAAATCCTTAATAGGCGCCGTTCATTAGGGTGTAACAAATTATGCGCATAGTAAGTATAAAAAAAAAGATTTTTCTTCTGCTTTCAAAAATAAGTTAGCACTCAACAGTCTTTTTTATCGTGGGCTTTATATATCACTGTACGCTATAAAAGAAAGAGAACCTGAAAAGTACATTCATACCATTAGAGTAGGTCTGGCTATCAGTAAAAAAACCGGAAAAGCAGCAAAAAGAAATAAAATAAAAAGGCGACTACGAATGCTTGCTAAAATTAGCATTTTAAATATAAGTAATATAGGGCACTACTACATAATACTAACTCATAGAAACATTATGCAAGCAAGTTATAAAAACTTACAAAAAGATCTAACTATTTGCTTAAAAAAGATAAAATAAAAAAAATCTCAATTAAGGTATTTACAACTATATTTTTTATGATAATATAGGTAAAATTTTTAAAAATAGTTAATGGGTGTGGTGAATGGTAGAGCATATAAAAGAGGTAAATAACACAGGCTTTGGTCAGATGTATCAATTCTTATTTCTTCCTAAAGGAACAGGAACAGATTGGAGGTCAGCATTTCGCCAACAAGAAGAATTATTTAAAAAAGTGGGAGGTAATGTAATATTACCAGAAATCAGTAATTCTCCTTCAAAAGGGAGTCGATTAGGGGAAGTAGGAACAATGCTAAATAATGTAGAAAATGACCAAGAACATATAAGAAAAAAAAGATATCGTGGTTAAAGTAAAAACTTAAAGAATAGTAACAAAACAAGAAAGTTAAAATATAAGTATATCCACTGTCTAACTAACAAAGAAATTTTTATAAACTTGGCGGCGACCTACTCTCCCTTTTCAAGTACCATCAGCGCTAAAAAGTTTCACTTCCGAGTTCGAGATGAGATCGGGTGGTTCATTTTTGCTATAGCCACCAAGTCAATAAAAATTTCTAACTTAACAATTTTAACTTAATATTTAACACTGCATACACACATATAGAAAGCAAATAAATCAATCAGGCTATTAGTACTAGCTAGCTTCACATGTTACCATGCTTCCACACCTAGCCTATCAACGTGGTAGTCTTCCACGGCCTTAATTGGGAAATCTTTTTGAAGAGGGTTTCTTGCTTATATGCTTTCAGCAATTATCCCATCTATACATAGCCACCCAGCGATGCTATTGGCATAACAGCTGGTACACCAGAGGTATATCCATCTCGGTCCTCTCGTACTAGAGTCAGACCTTCTCAAATTTCCTTCACCCACGGCAGATAGAAACCGAACTGTCTCACGACGTTCTAAACCCAACTCACGTATCACTTTAATCGGCGAACAGCCGAACCCTTGGGACCTTCTTCAGCCCCAGGATGTGATGAGTCGACATCGAGGTGCCAAACGGTGCCGTCGCTATGAACGCTCGAACACCATCAGCCTGTTATCCCCGGCGTACCTTTTATCCGTTGAGCGATGACCCTTCCATACAGAATCACCGGATCACTATGACCGACTTTCGTCTCTGCTTGGCTTGTCAGCCTCGCAGTCAGGCAAGCTTATGCCATTATACTATCAAGCTGATTTCCGACCAGCTCTAGCTCACCTTCGCACGCCTCCGTTACTTTTTAGGAGGCGACCGCCCCAGTCAAACTACCCACCATACAATGTCCTAGTTCCAGATAATGAAACATAGTTAGATATCAAAAGTGTAAAGGGTGGTATCTCAAGGTTGACTCCATTATAGCTAGCGCCACAACTTCAAAGTCTCCCACCTATTCTGCACATCACACTTTTAATAGCAATGTAAAGCTATAGTAAAGGTGCACGGGGTCTCTTCGTCTAACCGCGGGTACCCCGCATCTGCACGGGGAATTCAATTTCGCTGAAGTGATGTTGGAGACAGTGGAGAAATCGTTACGCCATTCGTGCGGGTCGGAACTTACCCGACAAGGAATTTCGCTACCTTAGGACCGTCAGTGTTACGGCCGCCGTTTACTGGGGCTTCAATTCGGAGCTTGCACCCTTCCTATTAACCTTCCAGCACCGGGCAGGCGTCAGACCCTATACTTCCACTTACGTGTTTGCAGAGTCCTGTGTTTTTAGTAAACAGTCGCTACTCCCTATTTTGTGCCACCTACTCATAGTTGCCTAAAAGCAGGTTACCCTTCTTCCGAAGTTACAGGTATAATTTGCCGAGTTCCTTCAACATCATTCTTTCAACACCTTAGTATACTCTACTCATCCACCAGTGTCGGTTTGCGGTACGGCCTCATAAATATAAGTGCTATTTCCTGGAGCCTCTTTTGAGCATAGATCAATCCAATAAGATCTATACAAATACGAAACCCGTCACACTTAAGAGGTTTAGGAATATTAACCTAATTGCCATCGACTACTCCTTTACGGACTCGCCTTAGGAACCGACTAACCCTACGCAGATTAACTTAACGTAGGAACCCTTAGATTTTTGGTGAGAGTGTTTTTCACACTCTTTTACGCTACTTATGTCAGCATTCTCACTTCCGATATCTCCAGCAGTTTTCACAAACCACCTTCACAGACTTACGGAACGCTCCGCTACCGCGCCTATTGATCGAAATCGATAAGCACTCACATCTTCGGTATACAGCTTTAGCCCCGGTACATTTTCGGCGCAGAAAAACTTATTTAGACAAGTGAGCTGTTACGCTTTCTTTAAAGGATGGCTGCTTCCAAGCCAACCTCCTAGCTGTAATGGTTTTTCTACTTCCTTCCCCACTTAGCTGTAATTTTGGGACCTTAGACAGTGATCTGGGTTGTTTCCCTCTTCACCACGGACTTAGCACCCGTAGTGTGCCTGCTGTATAATTAATTGTTGGTATTCGGAGTTTAGTTAGATTTGGTAAGACGGTGAATCCCCCTAGTCTATCCAGTGCTCTACCCCCAACAACATACATACAACGCTCTACCTAAATAGATTTCGCGGAGAACCAGCTATTTCCAAGTTTGATTGGCCTTTCACCCCTAATCACAACTCATCCAATAATGTTGCAACATTAACTGGTTCGATCCTCCAGTGTGCTTTACCACACCTTCAATCTGGTCATGACTAGATCACTTGGTTTCGGGTCTAATCCATAAAACTAAAACGCCCTATTCAGACTTGCTTTCGCTACGCCTACACCTAACGGCTTAAGCTTGCTTCATAGATTAACTCGCTGACCCATTATGCAAAAGGTACGCTGTCACTCTAAATATCAATAAATTGATATAGAGCTCCAACTGTTTGTAAGCACTTGATTTCAGATTCTATTTCACTCCCCTCCCGGGGTTCTTTTCACCTTTCCCTCACGGTACTTGTTCACTATCGGTCGTTAAGGAGTATTTAGGCTTGGAGGATGGTCCCCCCATATTCAAACAGGATTTCACGTGCCCCGCTCTACTCAAGGATTTAAAAACTTTCTACTTATACAGGACTATCACCTTCTATGGTTACCATTTCCAGAGTATTCTAATTCTTATTCTTAAATCACTAGCCTTTTCCGCTTTCGCTCGTCACTACCAACAGAATCTCGGTTGATTTCTTTTCCTTTGGCTACTTAGATATTTCAGTTCACCAAGTTTGCTTTACATACTTAGTACGTAATAACTAGCTAAACTAGTTGGGTTTCCCCATTCGGAAATCTGCGGATCAAAATTTGTTGACAATTCCCCACAGCTTATCGCAGCCTGCCACGTCCTTCATCGCCTCTTAACGCCAAGGCATCCATCAAGCGCTCTTAATAATTTATTTATCCGACTATATGCAGAATATGCAGAGTTAAATATTATTAAAATTGAATTGAGATCAAATTAATCTCTACCATAAAACTTGTCAAACATCTAAAAACTAAATCTATCTTTTATATATTATAACCTAATAAATAATATGTCAACGCCTTTTTGCACAAAACATTTACTTATATTATCAACAACAATATACTAGCAATCCTAAACAGTATAATCTGAGAAATATGTGGTAAACTTATGTATACAGTAAAAATTAATAAAAAAGATATTTTGTAAGATAAAATGTGTTAAAATCAACTGCCTAAAAATGATAATAAACATTCGGAGTATTTCTAACGTATGAAAAGTAATCTCTCTTTTATAAAAAACGTTGCTTTAAATTGTATGTCTAAGCTCATTGGCGTATTAAATATTAAGAAAGTAAAACACTTCATTGTGAATAAATATAATACTCTTCATAAAGAAATGACAGTGCTTCTTAAAAAATCTAAGAACCTGTTAAACACCAACATTGAAATCGGTTTATATCACTTTTATAAAGGTAGCATATCAGATGCAAAGTTACGATTTTGGTTAATTAGCATATTTTACCCCCATTTACCTATAGTCTGGTATAACATCGGAAGGTGTCATTTTGCGGCAGGGAATACTAACAAAGCTTATAATTATTTAACAAGGACACTAAAATTAGATAATGACCACGAGGAGGCGTCTTACTATATAAAAAAAATGACAAACTCAGCGCTTATTACAGAATTGCCAAAAAACCTCATAAGACAATATTTTGATTACACAGGTGAATATTTTGTTGAGCATTGGTTGATTGCCAAACAATATAGAGGGCATGAACTTGTACACATGATAATTACAAAAATCTTCAACAACTCCACTTCTGAGCTCAATATACTTGACCTTGGTTGTGGGACTGGAATATGTGGTCATTTCTTAAAAATAAATAGTATTGGAAACCACATAACAGGAATTGATATTTCAAGTAGAATGCTAAATATCGCAAGAGGATGCTTTATAAAAGGTAAGCCTGTTTACAATGAATTAATACATATGGAAATGAAAGAGTTTCTTAAACAAGAGAAAAACCAGCAGTATGATGTAATTATCTTTGCTGAAGTGCTACATTATCTACATGACTTTCAAGAAGAATTGAAATTAGCAAAAAGATCTACGAGCAAAAAAGGAGTTATTGTATGTTTAATAAGAAGAAAGGAAGGTGAAGGTATTGACTTTGTAAATAAAGGAGACTATTTTCGTCACTCAGAAAGTTATGTTCAACATGTTGCAAAAGAAATAAATATGCAAATAAGTTATATGAGTTACTGTAAAATACATGGCAGTCAGGTTGACGGTATCTTGTTTGCATTACAGCATCAACAAGAAAATCCGAAAAACCTAACTTAAAAATCGCTCAAAATGACTTTTAAGTATCTATATATAATAAAAGAATAAAAGGAATTTTATGAATAACATTACCATTAATTACGCAAAGGACAGCAAATTAACCGACTTTGGAAAAGCAGTTCTATCAGACAGGTATTTAATAGAAAATGAAAGTTATCAAGACCTCTTTGCACGTATTGCTAATTACTATTCTGATAATAAAGAACATGCGCAGCGTCTTTATGACTACATGAGCAACTTGTGGTTCATGCCTTCAACACCAATACTCAGCAATGGTGGCACTAAGAGAGGGTTACCTATCTCTTGCTTTCTTAATGAAACCGAAGACAGCTTGCAGGGAATAGTTGATCTATGGAATGAAAATGTTTGGCTTGCTGCACGTGGTGGTGGAATAGGTAGTTATTGGGGAAATTTACGCTCAATAGGCGAAAGCGTAAAGGGTAGCGGCAAAACATCAGGAATTGTTCCATTTATTGTAGTGCAAAATGCTCTAACACTTGCAATTAGTCAGGGATCCTTAAGGCGAGGAAGTTCAGCAGTTTATCTTCCTGTATCTCATCCGGAGATAGAAGAGTTTCTGGATTTACGCAAGCCAACAGGCGGTGACCCAAATCGCAAAGCGTTAAATATACATCATGCTGTAATAGTAACAGATAAATTTATGCAGGCTGTTGAGAATGATCAAGAATGGAATTTAATAAGCCCTCACAACAATAAGGTTATTTCAACTGTAAAAGCGCGGGATATATGGATCAAAATATTAACAGCAAGAGTTGAAACTGGAGAACCTTACATTATTTTCCTTGATGCAACAAATAACAATAAGCCAGAATCTTACAAAAAGCTCAACTTAGACATCAAGATGTCAAATCTATGCAGTGAAATAACTTTAACCACAGGTTATGATCACCTGAATAAGTCACGCACTGCTGTGTGTTGTCTATCATCCGTAAACCTTGAGTACTACGAAGAATGGAAAGACAATAAACTCTTCATAGAAGATATAATGCGCTTTCTTGATAATGTATTGGAAGATTTCATAAATAAAGCACCGAATGAAATGCAGCGAGCAAAATATTCTGCAATAAGAGAACGCAGTATTGGTCTTGGTGTGATGGGCCTTCATTCGTTTTTACAAAGCAAAATGGTTCCTTTTGAATCAGTAACAGCACAACAATGGAATAAAAAAATATTTAAGTATTTACGCGAGCAAGCAGATATAGTTTCTAAAAAATTAGCAGAAGAAAAGGGAGCATGTTCTGATGCCAAAGAAGTTGATCTAATGGAAAGGTTTACACACAAATTCGCTATTGCTCCTACTGCCTCGATCTCCATTATTGCAGGTAATACCTCCCCTGGAATAGAACCATACGCAGCAAACGTATTCATACAAAAGACACTTACAGGTTCATTTGTAGTGCGAAATAAATTCTTGCAAAAACTATTAGCAGAAAAAAATCAAGACAATGATAAAATATGGTCTTCAATTTCAACAAACGAGGGTTCCGTTCAGCATTTAGAGTTTCTTAGTGAGCATGAAAAATTGACATTTAAAACAGCGTACGAGCTTGACCAAAGATGGATTATAGAACATGCAAGTAATAGAACTTCGTATATTTGTCAATCTCAATCAGTAAATCTGTTCTTACCTGCCAACGTACATAAACGTTACTTGCACAAAATACACATGCTTGCTTGGAAAAAAGGATTGAAGAGCTTATATTACTGCAGATCACAATCAATGCAGAGAGCCGATAAGGTCTCGCATGACATATTCAAAAAAAGTGAAATATTGCAACAAAAAACAGATATTGACTACGATGAATGTCTGTCATGCCAATAGCGGCCTTACTCAGAACCTGTTTAAAATCTTCGTAATAGGAGAGAAATGAAGGAAAGGACAATCATTTGCAAGCTGGTGTTGAGTTTACGTTCGCAATTTTTCCACAATCTTCTACATTTTTCTAACCAAGCAAAAGATCGCTCAACAACCCATCTCTTTGGCAATACAATGAAAGAATGTAATTCACTTCGCTTTATTACCTCAACAGTTGCACCAATAGTAGCTTTTATTTGAGTTGCA
>NZ_JAPQLK010000084.1:0-1227 GCF_028981785.1 Wolbachia endosymbiont of Drosophila leontia | reverse complement strand
GGTTTTGTTTTCTTTCTGCTACTCTCCAGTATTGGTCTAATTTTTTTAAATTGTTCTTTACTTATATCGCTTGGATAGCTTTTTTGCATAGATATACCTCTTTCTTAACTATGCTTATTCTACCTCATATTTTCGAGATCCTTAACAGGTTCTAACATTAATTTCATAATTAGCCGTATTATTAATATTTGGCATAAAATTACCTTGTTTTTTAACTTTAATTTACAGAAAATTTTAACAGTGATAAAGTTATATATATTAGTATAATACATACTAACGCAGGTGTCAAATTATGGTAAAGTCTTTGCCTGCGTAATACACTTTAAGCAGAAATACACATGTCTGTAAGTACAGCATTTGCTTTTCCTATCGCTCTTGCTAACACTTCCTGTTCATTGTTCTGATTTTTCACATTGATTACCTGAGCAGCTAAGTTTGCAGGAAAAGTGACCAAACTGACTTCCCATAATTCCACTTGTTTTAACACTCTAGCTCCGCTTTTATGATCAACATCATACTCTATAGGTATATAGCCGATGGAAAGTCCGTTAATTGCTCCAGCTTTGAGCATCAAATACACTTCTTCTGCTTTCTGAATACCCAAAAGTAAATGTGCAATTATATATAGACCAACATCATTTTCGTAAATATCTATGATACTACCTATAGGTTCGTCAGGATTATGCTGCCAACGGAGTTTTATTTTATTTCTGTTTAAATTTTCCTTAAATGCTCCAGGCAATATCAGATCATTTTGTTTATCAACTATATTAAAAACGCTAGCATAACCAGAAAATACACCGTTTTCTCCTATGCTTTTTATTGACAATGGTGAATAGAGAAATTTCTTATTCATAAAGCCTCCTGTAGTATTGGGAATTTTGTTTCGCAATGCACTGCGATATAATTCTATTATATGCAGTGCTCTAAAAGGGGGAAGCACTTTTCTTAGTTACTAAAAACGCTAAATTGTAATATGGTACAATGTTACAACGATGTCATGAAAGTAGCTGAAACTGGTTCCTTTATGACGGCAGTACCTTCTCCTGTCATCCGAGTAGCCTCCTTTTTTTGTCATCCCAGTGCTTGACACTGGGATGGCTTTGTTGCATCGCTCTTCGGATAGTAGGTAACGTACAATAAATTCATGAAGCTATCTCAAACTTAGCCATGCCTATTTCAGTAAATTTGTTAAGCAAATAACACTTGAGTAGCAGTTCCTTCTCA
>NZ_JAPQLK010000083.1:0-4682 GCF_028981785.1 Wolbachia endosymbiont of Drosophila leontia | reverse complement strand
CACCAGCTTACAAATGATTGTCCTTTCCTTCATTTCTCCCCTATTACGAAGATTTTAAACAGGTTCTAAGCTTCGTGGGAATGAGAATTGCGATAAATTTTTATCTGATAAAAATAAAGAGTTGAAAAAAAGTTTTTCTGAATTTGAAAAGAAACACTTTTGCCATAACGTGCTTAATGAAACTATAAAGTCTCTATCAAATCAAGATGATGGCAAATTTGAAAGCAGTAAGCTGCTTGAATTATTAGAAAGTAATTTGAAACAATCCGCAAGGGAGATCATAGAAGCTAAGGTTAAAGAAGTTGTCAACGAACGTTGTAACATTGGAAAAAATATGGGTAAAGAACTACGAGATGACACGTTAAAGGCCAAGTTGTCACCTTCTGTTAGAAAATGCGTAAAAAAATTAGAATTTAACAAACAAGAAGGGGTAAATAAGATTGTAGACTCTATCTTGCACAGCTTTAATAGCAAGAATAATAATAATAACGACTCAGGAGAATTGCTTAAAGAAATTGTTACAGGAAAATTAACAGAGGCTAAAATGAAATGTTTTTCAAATAAGATTCAAGAGTTACAACTGGCATTAAGCATAAGAGATAAATTTTTATCTCCAGATCAGGGAATGTGTAATCAAACTCAAGGAGGAGTAAACGAATATCAATTAACAGAAAAAGCTAAAAAAGGACATATACCTAATTCCTCTATGAGTTCCCCTAATATTGCAAGCATACATTCATTGAACAGTCAGAAAGCAGTTAGAATAGGCTCTTAGCATAAAGCACCAGCTCCTCTTTTGTTAAAGTGTAGAAGCTATCTTCCCAATGTTGTTTTAGCAATTCCAAGTTTCTACCTAAACTTTTTCCTGGCTGGTGACCTATACTTATTAAATCATCGCCAGATAAAGGAAATTTTGGAATATTGAATGTGTTAGCAAATGAAATGTATTCATCAACATTTTCTCCAGACTCAACACCACAAATTTTCACTAAATCACAATATAATTCTCTACCAAATAAAGATATGTATTTTTTTTGCTCTTTTTCTGAGAGTTCTGTTTTGATATCGTTGGATAGTAAAAATAGCAGCTTTTTCTTTTGCTTGTTTGAAAGACGTAGAAACATGATTATATATTCTCCAAGACTTAGCCTGTCATTTTTTTTAGTAGTCCTAAGGAGTAACGCTAATTTTACTAGCGCATCAGTGCCGAAAAGAAGTGACGAAGACAGAATTTCGCATTTTACTTCTTTTGGGATAATCTTTTGCAAAACATCAGATTCTTGCATGCTCTTAAGTGTTGGAAAAGGATCATTGCACTTCAGCAATTTAAGTATTTCATCTCTTATTCTCTCTCCAGAGAGGTTTTGGATCATATGCGAATGCTTTTTGCATACGTTTAGTATTTCATCACTCAAATCTCCGACACATATTTTTGCATGAAAACGAAATGCTCTTAAAATACGTAGATAGTCTTCTTTAATTCTATCTTCAGCGTTGCCTATAAAGTTTAACCTTCGCGCTTTTAAGTCCTCTATACCACAAAAGTAGTCATATATATGGCCACGCTTATCTGCGTATAGAGCGTTAAATGTAAAGTCACGCCTTGAAGCATCAGCTTGCCAATTATTAGTAAATTCTACTTTTGCATGCCTACCATCACATTTCACATCATGCCTTAGTGTCGTAATTTCAAAAGACCTCTGATTTAGAACCGCAGTGATAGTTCCATGTTTTAAGCCAGTTGGAATAGTCTTTATATTACGGGGTTTTAGCGCTTTAATCGTTTGATTGGGAAGCAAATTAGTAGCTAAATCGATGTCGTGGACATCACGCTGCAAAATTGAGTCTCTCACACACCCGCCGACAAGCCTAGCCTCACCACCAAATCCCTCTATGGCATCAATAATCAAACTAGTCTCATGGCCAATTTGCATTTAGGTTAGTACGCACTGCAAGTTCATATTATATGAAATGCTTGCAAAAGCCCTATATAAAAATATACAGAGCTATGAAGATTTATTTTACACTTCCAATTGTGATATTTGTTGTTGATGAAATGTTTTTTCTGTTCTTGATTCCTCCATACTACACCTTGGTGAGCTTGAAGGGTTTTGCTTCTCAGAGCGCTCTATGCGCTGCTTTATATCACTAACGCACTGCCCTACAACATCACCAATTTTTCCATCAGCATTTTCTGCCAATAACTTATCAAATCCCTTTTCAACCTCTGCCCTCTCAGGGATATCCTTTGAAAGGTTACAATATTCTAAGATCTCGTCTAGCTGCAGTTTTTTTGCTAATAGGAAATCTTCTTGTTCTTGCTGCTGTCTTATTAATTCTTGAGTTACAATTTCAGCTCTAGAGTAATGATTCCCTCCAAGATATATTGTTTCTCGCTCTTTACTACCCCATAGCTCATCATTTAATTTATAACTTTCACGATTAAATACCTGATTTAACTGATCATCATTATTTATCATTTGTGGATCTGGCTCAAACTTTTGTTGCTTCTCTCTACCACTAACTTCACAATGGACATTAATTTCAATATTAGCTAAAGAAGCTAATATCTGAACTTCTTCAACGAAAGGAAAATAACTTTTACTTTCTATTGCTTCTAGATAGGCTTTATAGAGAACTTCATCGTTAAAAAATGAATCTTTTATAACTTTAGGGTCATATGTATCACCATACTCCTTTTCACTGAAGTTAGGATTCAATATTAATGCACAAGACTCAAGATCTTCTGTGATATCATCATATAACCTCTCCTTATTTTCTTCTTTAAGCAAGTTTTCAACACTGAGCAAAGTTTTTTGGTCTCTCGGAGAGTCGATATTACGCTCATTACGCTCATTAATAGCTCTTTCTATTACTGGATATATTACTTTTCTGAAGTCACCATCATCACGAAAGTTTTTTACAATTTCTTCTTTTAATTCCCGAGTCTTACTGTCAGCTTCCTCGATTTTCTTATTTGTTCGTTCAGCTAATCCTTTCATTTTCTTGGACTTACCGGTTAAATCTCTTGGTGTGTTTAAAAACGCATCAAAAACCTTTTCCAGCTGAGCTCTTAAAGGATCTGGCATACTTACATCATCTAAAGATGTAAATTGACTTAAAAATTTGTGCCATTCCATTCTCATATCTTGCGCTCTTTCAGCTCTATATGGATCAGAATTACCTTTTTTCTCTCCAAACACAGCATGGAAAAAGCAATTGCCATCACCTGTAGTACTATATTTAACTACTTGGCTATTAGTTGGCAATTTCCGTTTCCTAGATTCAGTCATAATTTTTACCTTAATTTAAGCTATATATTACTATACCAACAAAACTGTCAATAAGCAACTAATTAAGTATAGCAGAAATTTTTAAATTATGCAATAGTTATAATTTTACATAGCAGATATGAGCTTTAACTGCGGTATAGTTGGGTTACCAAATATAGGAAAATCAACCTTATTTAATGCACTTACAGAGTCAAGTGCAGCCGAAGCTGCGAACTATCCTTTCTGCACAATCGAGCCAAATATAGGCAAGATTTCGATAAAAGATCAACGTTTGAAACAAATCGCAGCAATTGCAGGCTCAGAGAAGGTAATCTACAACCAATTAGAAGTTGTAGATATTGCAGGTCTGGTAAAGGGTGCGAGTAAAGGCGAAGGGCTCGGCAATAAATTTTTAAGCCATATCAGAGAAGTTGATGCCATCGTTCATCTGCTCAGGTGCTTTACGGATGACGATATCAGCCATATACACAGTAAAATAGATCCAATATCAGATGCTGAAGTGGTAGAAATGGAATTAATCCTAGCTGATATTGATAGCATAGAAAAAAGGCTTCCTCAATTGGAAAAGAAAGCAAAGCAAGGTGATAAAGAGCTAAAGAGACAACTTGAATTAATGCAAGAGGTATTAGCTACTTTAAAATTAGGTAAACCTGCAAGAAGTTTGGAGAATATCAATGAAGATGAGATGAAGTTGCTTCAATTGCTGACAACAAAGCCCGTTATGTACGTTTGCAATGTTGAAGATACAAATGTTATAACTGGCAATGAATTATCTAAAAAGGTAGAGAGAATGGCAGAGGAAAATAAAAGCAAATTTTATTGCATTTCAGCAAAACTCGAAGCAGATATTGCAAATCTTGATAGTGAAGAGGAAAAACAGAGTTTTTTATCAGAATTTGGCTTACAAGAATCAGGCCTTGATGGAGTAGCGCGTATTATGTATGAAGTGCTGAGTATGATAACTTTCTTTACTGTGGGCCCCAAAGAAGCACGGGCATGGCCAGTAAAAATAGGGTCAACAGCCGATAAAGCAGCAGGTGTAATCCACACTGATTTTGAGAAAGGCTTTATAAAAGCAGAGACAATAAGCTTTGCAGACTACATAAGGTATGGAAGTGAATCAGCTTGCAAAGACGCAGGAAAAATTCGCTTTGAAGGCAGAGATTACATCGTGCAAGATGGTGATATAATGCACTTTAGGTTTAATGTGTAGTTTATTATGCAGCCACTTATTTAAAGTTAAGTTTTCTGGATCCCAGTGGGCTTTGTTGCATCGCTCTTCGGATAGTAGGTAACGTACAATAAATTCATGAAGCTATCTCAAACTTAGCCATGCCTATTTCAGTAAATTTGTTAAGCAAATAACACTTGAGTAGCAGTTCCTTCTCA
>NZ_JAPQLK010000082.1:0-12477 GCF_028981785.1 Wolbachia endosymbiont of Drosophila leontia | reverse complement strand
TAGCTTCATGAATTTATTGTACGTTACCTACTATCCGAAGAGCGATGCAACAAAGCCCACTGGGATCCAGTTTATTTCATCATGGACATTATTTTATGCTTCTAGAATCCGTTGTCCATTGAATAATTTGCAAATACTTTTATATCTGGATTCCAGTGTCACGCACTGGAATGACACCATTATTGGAATAAATCAAAAATGATTCCCCGCTATAGCAGAAAAGAAATGTCTTCCATTTGGGAGGAAAATAATAAATTTAATATATGGCTTAAAATAGAAAAATTAGCGTGTGAAGCTCAAGCAAAGTTAGGAGTGATTCCGAATAATATTGCTGAGAACCTCTCTGGTGCTATTGAATTTGATGTTGAATGTATCAACGAAATTGAATCCATTGTAAAACATGATGTTATAGCTTTTCTGACATATGTTGCTGAAAAAGCGGGAGTTGATGTTCGTTATCTTCATTATGGAATGACAAGTTCTGATGTTTTGGATACATGCCTTGCGGTGCAACTGAAAGAGTCCTGTGATATTTTGCTCGAGAATCTAAAAAATTTACTTGCAGCATTGAAAAAAAAAGCTGAGGACTATAAAGATATTGTTTGTGTTGGACGCAGTCACGGAATGCATGCAGAACCAACAACTCTTGGAATAAAATTTGCCAGATTTTATGCTGAATTTAAACGCAATTATCAGAGATTAATTAGCGCGCAAAAAGAGATCTCAATTTGTAAAATATCAGGTGCAGTAGGCAATTTTGCAAATGTTGATCCGTTTGTTGAAGAATATGTAGCGAAAGAAATAGGACTCATACCTGAAATCATATCGTCTCAAGTCATTCCTCGTGATAGACATGCTATGTTCTTTTCAGTTTTGGGAGTGATTGCAAGCTCAATAGAAAATGTTGCTGTTGAAATTCGTCATTTGCAAAGAACTGAAATCGGCGAAATTTCTGAGCATTTTTCCACTGGGCAGAAGGGAAGCTCTGCTATGCCACACAAATGTAATCCTATTTTAAGTGAAAATCTGACTGGACTCTCACGTTTAATACGCAGTTATGTTTTTCCTGCGTTAGAAAATGTTGCATTGTGGCACGAACGCGATATATCACACTCGTCTGTGGAAAGATGCATTGCTCCTGATGCTTGTATAACAATGGATTTTGCTTTAGTGCGATTAACAGATTTGATAGATAAATTGGTGATCAATAAGGAAAACATTGAAAAGAACTTAAATTCTTCAAAAGGTTTAGTTTTCTCACAGCGTGTATTGCTTGAGTTAGTAAATAGTGGTTTGGCGAGGGAAGAGGCGTATAAAATTGTTCAGAGCAATGCAATGAAAGTGAAACAAAACAACAGTGATTTTCTGGCCGAATTGAAACAAGATAAACCCTTACTTAAGGTTATTAACTCGGAAAAACTTGAATCTTTGTTTGATTTGAAGTATTATACGAAACATATAGATCGTGTGTATAATAAGGTTTTTAATTAGGCTGAGTAGCTCAGTTGGTAGAGCAGGAGGATCATAATCTCTTGGTCGGGGGTTCAAGTCCCTCCTCAGCCACTCGAACTAAACTATGTTTAGCAAAGCAGTGCTATTGGTGAAACCCAGTGTCAGTTACTTGGAATGAGTTGTATATCCACTCAGGTGAGGAGACAATGGATAAGAGATTGTGAAAAGGGTTTAGCTTTTGGCCTATGATCTCTTTAAATGACAGAATTTCACTACAAAACTTAACTTTCTTCTGTGCAGCTAGCTAAGTCAAGAAAGGTGAATCTATCTCTTGTTGTAAACGCAAGATCGACCACTTTACAATATTGTTCTTTATTCCAACCGAGGTGCTCTGGTAAGTGTGGAATTGATAGATCTTCAAATATTTTTTGCAGGTGTTTTGCAGGTAGTAAATTTTGCTTAATTAAACTGGAAATATTATGCCATTCTTTACAAATAATCTCTTGGATTTTTTGCTGCATAATTTGCTTCTGTTCAAAAGTTCTTACAAATTCGATATTATCAAAGCACTGAGTTATATGTTTTACATCTAAAGTGGTCGGTTTGATAATCGGGTTTTGTATTGATAATATCTTTTCCTGCAAATTAGCCATGGTAATCGTCGTAACAGCAATTTTTTCGCCATGTAGTAAGGAATGATCTCTTGTTACCATTTCCATTGCGTGAGCTATCATATGCTCTCCTTGGCTTGCAGAATAGCTGCCTTTTGATATTACCATTCCAAGTCCTGAAATTAGTAGAACTTCCATAAGTAATAGGACCACTTTTCTACTTCTTTTAGTAAGCGCCGTATACTCTCTTAGCAAAATTTGCTCCAAATCGCGAACAAGTGTAAAAGGTAATTCATTGTATTCTGTGCCAAGCAACAAATGAGATAGTAGCCAGTCAGCCTGAACTGTTGAACGACAAATGAAATCTGCAAATCCGCTTAATGTGAGACGCAGTGGTGCATTGGCAAGTATGTCTATATCTATATATACTGCTCTTGGAAGATGTGCTTTGAACGATTTTTTATATCCATTTACTAATATTGAAGCATTTGCAGAGGTATATCCATTCATAGAAGCGGCTGTTGGGAACGATATATAATCTTTTTTCTCGAGGTAGCTTGCATATTTGCAGATATCGTTAACAGTGCCGCTACCAAATGCAACTATTAAGTCACTGTCTTTTGCTTTGTTTCTAACTAGATTTACGGTTTCAAGAGAGGCAGCTCTGCTTGGTGTCATGCAAGTAGCTGACACTGGGATCCAGGAAAACAACTTATGGATTCCAGTGTCACGCGCTGGAATGACAGGTGGAGCTGGAATAATTAAGTTAGGAATTTTATTAAGTACGTTTTTGTTTAAAAGTTTTGCTGTATTTTTATCTGCAACTAGAAAGACGTCATTTCCGTGTCGTGTGCATATTTCATAGATATCATCAGCAAGGTAGTAATCTGTTATTACTTCCCTTAGAAAAGTTTGTTCAGTTTGATGTAATATTTGTTTTAAATAGTGCATAGAGTGTTTACAATATAGCAGTATAAGTATTTTAAGATTGACATGAAAATTGACCCTGTAGAGCTAACTAGGAAATTGATCTCTTTTGAGAGTATAACACCAGAAGACAGCGGGGCAATAGAGTATATAGCAACAATCTTCAAGAAGAGCGGCTTTGATTGTGAGATTTTAGAATTTGGTGATAAAGTTAAAAATCTTTATGCGAAATATATAAATGGAGTACCAAATTTGTGCTTTGCTGGGCACGTTGATGTTGTACCACCGGGTCAGTTAAAAGATTGGGCATTTGGTCCATTTAATCCAGAAGTGAGGGATGGAATGCTATATGGAAGAGGGGCCGCTGATATGAAAAGCGGAGTAGCTGCATTTATTGCTGCTATGGTAAATTTGATTGCAGAGAAGTTTCAATTTAATGGTTCGATAAGTGCATTGATTACCAGTGCTGAAGAAAGCATGGAAGAATATGGAACAAAGGCAGTTTTGGAATGGATGAAAAATAAGCAGAAAAAGATAGATTTTTGTGTGGTTGGCGAACCAACCAGTAGTAAGAAATTAGGTGATACCATAAAAATAGGCAGAAGAGGTTCTGTAACATTTGAATTAATTTGCCATGGAAAACAAGGGCACGTTGCCTACCCAGACCTAGCAGACAATCCAATATATAAGGTAATATCGACATTGAGTAAGGTAAAAAATACTACTTTTGATCATGGTAATAAATATTTTCAGCCTTCACATTGCGAAGTTACTACTATCGATGTTGGAAATAATACTAGCAATCTAATACCTGGCTCAGCAACTACACGTTTTAACATTCGATATAACAATGAACAAACACCGGGTGGCTTATATAAGCTAATTGATGAAATATGCTCTAGTGTAACCAACGATTATAAGCTTTTTATGCATAGCAGCAGGGACGTTTTCCTCTCTACTCCCGATAGGAATACTGATATTATGCTTGATGCAATAAATAAATTTACCAGTATTGATGCTGCGTTGAGCACAAGTGGTGGCACATCTGACGCTGCGTTTATCAAAGATGTTTGTCCAGTGATTGAATTTGGTATAATCAACAAAACTGCACATCAGATAAACGAATGCGTATCAGTAAACGATATACACAAGTTAACAGCTATATATAAGGAATTTATAGAAAATTATTTCAATCCCACTAATAAAATATTGAATCAGGTCAACGTGGTTAGTAATATACCTAGTGGTCCATTGTTAGCTTAGATGTAATCAGATCTCTTGCATAACTGTTGTTTGAATAATGATTTGTATCATTCCAGCAAAATGTGTCAAGTAAGTTTTTTCGTTTCTATAGCTACTTGGATGACAAAAGAAGAAATACTAGACTTTATACCTTTTGCACTCAAATTCACATAAATCATGAATTATGCACGTTTCACACGAAGGTTTCTGTGCTTTGCAAACATATCTACCATGCAAAACTAGCCAATGATGAGCATAAAGCAGGTATTTTTTGGGAACCACATTTAAAAGAGATTGCTCTGTTTTAAACACATCTTTTTCTTTCACAAGCCCAATTCTATTGCTCACTCTAAAAACGTGAGTATCAACTGCCAATGTTGGAATGCCAAGCCCCGAATTTAAGAACACATTAGCGCTCTTTCTCCCCACTCCAGGCAAAGACACCAAATCATCAAAATTAGTAGGTACTTTGCTGTTGTATCGTTCTACCAATATTTTACTAAGCCCGATTATATTTTTTGCTTTGGAATTATATAAACCAATACTGCTTATGCATTTTTTCAGCTCACTCTGCCCAAAGCTCAGCATTTTTTCTGGCGTATCAGCGATATTAAATAGTTCTCTTGTAATTTTATTAACGCTTACATCAGTTGTCCGCGCTGATAAAACTATCGCAACCAGTAACGTAAAATGATTGGTATAATTTAGCTCTATTTTTGGCGCAGGATTTGATTGTTGAAACTTTTCAAATATTAGTTCTACTTTTTTTGAGTCCATTTCATTTACCACACCTCTTTTAAATATTTAAACAAAGAACCCCTCTTTCCCATCATACAAATACAATTTGTCCATTCTCACCACGTCAAAATTGTGTTCTTCAAGTTTGATTAGCAAGTTATTCACATCACTATTTGTAATAGCTTGCTTTTCATTATTTGCGATAAACCTACAGGTTATTTGATCACTTGAAGGTTTTGAGTTTCCTGGCCAAATCGCAAGACCTTTTGAGTATATTGCTATCATTTGCAGATTACTCGATTCAAATAACCTAACTATTTGGTCAAAGTTGCTGGATTTGTCCCAAGCAAGCGCTATATCACTACCTACTAGCTTTTTGGTTTTATAGTCCTGTTCATAGCTATTTTGTATTTCACTTATTTTGCTATTTGTACTGCTACCGACTGTAAGCTCAGATAATGTTTTCGGTTTTTTTCCTAGATTATCTATAACGGCTTCTGCAAATTCTTTGGTACCAATTTTCTGTTTACTCTTTTTCTCTTTATATAAATCGGCGGCATGTATTCCATCCTCCAAAGTCTTGAGCCATGCATCGTAAATTAGTTTTGCAGTACTCACTTGACTGATGTAGACCAACATATGCACTGCAGCATTCAAAAGTCCAGAAGGATTAGCTATGTTTTTTCCTGCAATATCAGGAGCAGAACCGTGCACTGCTTCAAACATTGCATATTCATTACCTATATTGCTACTTCCAGCGAGTCCAACAGATCCAGAGGTTTGCGCCACAATGTCCGATAATATATCGCCATATAAGTTCTCGGTTACTATAACATCGAAATTCTCCGGTTCTGTGGCAACACGTGCCATCCCAATATCGACTATATAATGTTCTGCCTTTATGTCCGGGTATTCCTTTGCAATACGATCAAACGCCGCATGGAAAGTTCCGTCAGTCATTTTCATTATGTTATCTTTAGTAAGACAAGTTACCTTCTTTCTACTATGTTTTTTTGCATATTCAAAAGCGTACCTGCATATTTTTTCTGAGCCGGATCTAGTAATAATTTTAGTGCATTGGTAAGAGTCACCAGTGAGCCTGTGCTCTATTCCGGTGTAAACGTCCTCTTCATTTTCACGTATTACTACGATATCAAACTTATCGAATTTATTTTCTATAACAGGATGATATGAAATGCATGGTCTGATATTTGCATATAACCCTAGGTTCTTTCTGAGCGCTACATTTAAGCTCTTGTGGCCTTTACCTTGAGGAGTTGTTGTCGGAGATTTTAATAATATTTTTGTCCTTTCAATTGATTCCCAACCACTTGGAGAAATTCCGTGAGACCATTCTTTACTGTAAACACGCTCACCTATTTCAATAATATCTATTGAGATTTTCGCTTCTGCTTCGTGCAATATCGACAGCACCGCTTCCATAATTTCTGGTCCGATACCGTCGCCATATGCAACTGTGATTGGTGTTGACATAACTTCCCTAACTGTAAATGATTTAATGTTAATTCAAATAATAGAGTGACACAAGTAGCTAATATTACCCAAATTAGTATATTTACGGTTATTTAATAACGTATTTTTATATTATATGATGATATTATGAAATATAGGTGGGTTATGAATACTGAAATAAATGTTAAAGTAAATTATGTAGGGTTTGCAAGGCGTATTGTGGCAGAAGTACTTGACTTTCTCATATTTTCTCCTGATTTTATCTATGTTGTATTTATGTTATTAAGTGATGAAGATTTTGTTCAGGAAATTGAACAACTAGTAACAACAATATCACTTGTAGCTTATATAACGATCTCAACATTAGTACTAACAGTATTCAAAATATTAATGATAACAAAACTTAGTGGTACCCCAGGAAAACTATTGTGTGGTATGCATATTAAAAATGCTAATACATTTACAAATGCTACCCTAGTGCAAGCAACAATAAGATGTATTTCTAAGGGAAGCATCTGGATTATTTTTCGCTTTTTGCTTCGTCTGCATTATCATGGTTATACTTTTCTATATCTTTTAACTGTGCTAATTTTATTTTTGTTTGCAGTATTTGATCAACGCAAACAGACTTTTTACGATAAAATTGCAAAAACAGTAGTGATAGACTATAAATCTAGTTGATATTTTTCTTTATAGGTAGTACATGGATAAAAAAGTAAACTACTCAACGATGACAAGACGTACTCTAGCATTTATAGTTGATTGTATTTTATTTATCGCAATACCATTTGGTTTAATGGCGGTGGGTTTCTCACTTACACACGCAATACAAGGGATCATGGGTGCAATAATTGTAATCACCACGATTGTATTTTCTTTATTTTTAATGATACCATGTATATTTCATATATTCATGCTAGTAAAATTTGGCGGCACTCCAGGACACTTGTTATTTAGCATGCGTGTAAAAGACAAAGATACATTTGAGTCAATCACTACAATGCAAGCAATGAAAAGGACTATAGCTCTTTTTATAATTTATTGCATATCACTTTGTAATCCTATTTTATTCTTAGCTATACTAATCTTAGTTTTAGTATGTGCAGTAGGTGATGAACATAAACAAGCTTTTCACGACAAAATTGCAAACACGGTAGTGATAGATTATAAACCTAGTTGATATTTTCCTTTAGCTGTCTGCCACCAAGGGTGTCATTCCAGTGTCACGCGCTAACTTAAGGTAAATTGCCAACTTAACTATAAATATATTTTGGTAAATCCAAACTATTTTAGCTATAAGAGCGTTTTACTTTTTGCTCAGCATATCCATCATAACTGGCTTACTTTTAGTGATTCATGGAGTTAAAAAAGTCAGCATTGCTCTTTGTTAAAAGTAGTTTGTCACGTAAAAATTCCATTGCTTCAACGGGTCCCATAGGATTGAGTATCCTACGCACCACCCATATTTTATTTAGTATAGCCTTATCAACTAATAGCTCTTCCTTCCTTGTTCCGGATTTTGTAATATCAATAGCTGGAAATATACGTTTATCAGAAAGTTTTCTATCAAGTATGATCTCAGCATTTCCTGTACCTTTAAACTCTTCAAAAATAACTTCATCCATTTTTGAACCAGTCTCTATAAGAGCTGTGGCGATTATAGTTAAAGAACCCCCATTCTCAATATTACGAGCTGCTCCAAAAAAGCGTTTTGGTCTCTGCAGTGCGTTTGAATCTACACCACCAGTTAGAACTTTCCCAGACGAAGGAATAACCGCATTATAAGCACGTGCAAGTCTAGTAATACTGTCAAGTAGAATTACCACATCTTTTTTATGCTCAACCATTCTTTTAGCTTTTTCTATTACTATTTCAGCAAGCTGTACGTGACGGTAAGCAGGCTCATCGAACGTAGAACTTACTACCTCACCTTTTACAGAACGTATCATATCTGTTACTTCTTCAGGTCTTTCACCTATAAGTAACACTATTAATTCTACTTCAGGGTGATTTATAGCTATAGAGTTAGCCATTTGCTGAAGCAATACAGTTTTTCCTGTGCGAGGTGGAGCAACTACTAACGCTCTTTGCCCTTTTCCAAGAGGAGCTACTATATCTATAGCACGCATGCTTAAGCCTTTTTTATCATCACCATTATTACACTCAAGTACTATGCTTTCCTCAGGATAAAGAGGAAGCAAATTATCAAAATGGACGTACTTTCTTAATTCACTTACTTCAGTAGAGTTTATACTTTGAACCTTAGTTAAAGTAAAATATCTCTCTTTATCACCAGGTGGCCTTATTTCTCCATATGCCATATCTCCTGTACGTAAATTAAACTTCTTTATTTGCCCGTTAGAAATATAAACATCATCGGTACTTGGGGCATAATTTGCACTTGCTGAACGTAAGAAACCAAAACCATCAGGCAACATTTCCACTATTCCACTCCCTGTGGTTATGCCTCCTTCTTCACTCATTTTTTTCATTAAGCTGAATATTATTTCCTGCTTTAGCATTCTACCATTGCTTTTACCGTTAGTTGAAATTTTTCTTTCTTCAGCTAACTCTAACAATTCTTCTGCTGTTTTCTCTTTTAATTCGCTCAGATCTAATGTTTTTCTGTTTTTCTCAGTACCTTCATTGACCATCTGTTTTACTGTATCGTTATTGTAAATTTGCTCACTTTTTTCAGGTTGAGCTGTAACCTTTCCTTTTGCCAAAACATCTTCATTGATTGTTGTCATAATCCTCGAAAAATTTTAATTGATGCTTACTAACCTAAAATGTGACTACAAGATAATAAATTAGGCTGAGTTAGTTTCAGTGCGTACTAAGCTTAATTATCATTAAACCCCGTACTTTACTTACATTATACTAATAAACACTAGCAAGTCAAGTTAATTTAATGTTAACAAAACACAAAAATTTGAGGATTTTCAATAGCTATTCTTTATATTTTTTTAACCTTTCTTGCTTCTCCTCTTCTACTTTTGCTTTTTCCACTTCTGCTTCTAAATTTTCTTGACTACATAAGCCGAGTAGTACAGGATCTTGGGGTTTTATATTTTGCATGTTATGATGAGATCCATCTCTTACCTGCTCAACTGTGTAATTTGTTGTACTAATTAATTTAGCTATAACGTTATCGTCCAAGATAGGAAATTTTTTTACTAAATAATAAATCGCATCAGGTTTATCTCTACGTCTTGCCGTAGAGGCAAAGCCAAGAATGCTACCAATCGCTTTACTTCTTTTTTTTATATTTTTTATAATCAAATTTGGTACACGATTTGAATTTTTTTTGCAATCATCGATTTCTTTTTCAGTAATTATTCCAGAAATAATAGGGTTATATTTTTCTACTTCTATTTCCTCATCAGCTATGTCTTGTACTTCTTCAAGGGCCAATCTGCAACATTGTGCTATTTGATTAAAAGTTAAACCAGTGTTGTCTACTAACCAAGCAGCTATTTGCACTAGAAACTGTTTATTTCTATCGTTATTGCCCTTAGAAGATTCGATTGACATCAAAAAAGCATCTCCCATTTAAAGTATCCCTTACTGTTATACAGAGCTAAAATATAAACTATTAAAACTAAAAAAGCATTAATTTTGTCATTCAATAACTTTTTGTTTGTCACTTCCCACCTCTTAAGTTAATTAAATGCGCTTACCTTTGAGCATATTTCAAACAAAATATTTCCCCTTCCTAAGGTATAGTATAACTCAGTTAAACATATGTTCCTATTTAAGATTAGAGAGTTAAATTTTAAGTTAATATATTGTAATATTATATATATTAGCTAATAAAGCAACAGGTTTACAAGCATTAAATTATCACTATTCTATAATTAATCATTAATTAACTGGGTTTAAAATGAATGTTAAAAATTTTTTCACTAAAGTAACCGTTGTCCTTTTAGCTTGCTTGTTAATCTTCATGGGAATTGGCAACCTTTTATCAGGTGATGATGAAAAAGAAGAGGTAGCTAGGGTTGGAAAAGAAGTTATAACGTCAGATGAGTATAAATCACTATATCAAAATTATGAAAAGCAAATTTCTGGATCTGATGCGAGTAGAGAACAAGTAAAAAAGCTGAAATATGATTTGCTTAACGCACTTATAGAGCAAAAACTATTGTTTAACCTAACTAGTGAGCTGGGGTTGACAGTTGGAGAAGAATCTATAAAAAACCATATTAAAAACACCAAATACTTTCAAAATGATAAAGGTGAATTTGACAAAAATAAATTCTATGAAACGCTAAATGACCTGCATATGACAGAGAAAGAGTATATAGCAAAGCTAGAGAAAGTCCTGCCTGCAATGATGTTCATGACTTCATTATTTAAAGATAATTATCCAGTAACTTTTGGCGAGAAAATTGATGGGCAGATATACAAAAGTCGCTACCAAACTAGAGTAGTTGATATTGTTAAAATAACTGAAGATGCAGTTACAAACATTCCTGAACCAGATGATCAAGCCTTACTTGATTTGTACGAAAGAAATAAATCCCATTTTTATTGTCCTGAGTATCGAACTGCGCAATATATTTCCCTAGGCCAAAAGTATTTTGAAGATCAAATCAAGATCTCAGATGAAGAAGTTGATGGTATAATAGAACAACAAGAACTTAAAAATCAAAGAGATATATTCAATGCAATATTTTCTACCAAAGAAGAAGCTGAGACAGCAAGAAGAGCATTTGAGGAGGGTAAAACAAGCTTTGAACAGATAGTAGAAGAGTTTGGCAAAGCAAAACTTGAGGAAACTAGAGTAAATAATATAACTAAGGATTTTTTACCAGAAGACGTGAGAGAGAAGGTATTTGCTCTTAAAGTAGGTGAAGTAAGTGATGTTTTAGCAAGCAGTTTTGGTTGGCACATAGTAAAAGTGGAAAGTGCGCATCAAACCTCTGATGAAGACTTAGTTGATTTAAAAAAAGACATAAAGTCAGTTCTAACTAACCAAAAGTCTTTTGAAAGAGTCAATGATTTCATAAACCAAGTGAACTATAAGATATACAATGGTTCAGAAATTGAAGAAATATCGAGTGAATATAATTTACCTATACAAACTATTGGTCCAGTAGATGCGAGTGGAAAAGATCAAAGCGGTAATAACGTAGGAGATTCTGGTGATTTGATTTCTTTCATTTTTTCGCGAGAAAAGGATCAGAAAGGTTATTTTAAGGGCGTTGGGGACGCTGTTGTTAGTGTAAAAATCGTCGATATCGTTCCACCCAAATTGCAAAGTTTTGAAGAAGGCAAGGCATTAGCGGTAGAGCCTTGGCGTAGTGAGTTTATAAAAGAAAGAATGTTTAAACTCGGGCAAGAGGTTGCAGTTCAACTAAGAGAAAAAACAGATTTGGAAGAAATTCAAGGTGTGGAATTAGTTAAAGGTCAGCAGATGCACCGCAATAAAGTGGATCAACAAAACTACCCCTTTTCTTTTGTAGAAGAGATTTTCAATATGAAAACAACTGGTTCAGTGACAGATCCTATTCAATACAATAATGAAATTATAATAGGTGTTCTAAAAGAAATGCATTCATCAAATGGCAAATTAAACATGCTTGACACCGGAAAACGTGTGATGATATCGCTAAAAGAGCAATTAATTAGCTATCTGGAATCAAAGTATAAAGTCGAAGTTAATCACGCTATACTTGATGATATATAATCAAAAATCTTATAAGTTGCTTCAAACGCATCCAGTGCCCAGACACACAACTGTACGAACATTGCGATTTGAGAGCAATCTTCACTAGAAAGGATGTCATCCCAGTGCCCAGACACTGGGATCCAGGAATTTTATTAAGTTGGTAAGCATAAAAGTAGCCGTTTTATGTTAAAATACAACGTTTTAATGATTAAAAAAAGGCTGGATTCCAGTGGGCTTTGTTGCATCGCTCTTCGGATAGTAGGTAACGTACAATAAATTCATGAAGCTATCTCAAACTTAGCCATGCCTATTTCAGTAAATTTGTTAAGCAAATAACACTTGAGTAGCAGTTCCTTCTCA
>NZ_JAPQLK010000081.1:0-9998 GCF_028981785.1 Wolbachia endosymbiont of Drosophila leontia | reverse complement strand
GCATAGATATGCCTCTTTCTTAACTATGCTTATTCTACCTCATATTTTCGAGATCCTTAACAGGTTCTAATATTCAGTTTAATGTAAATTAGAAATATTCTGCAATTTTTTATTGATGTGCAAAAATATTCCTGTCATGAACGTCAAGATTTGTGGGATGAAATGCGCCAAACTCCTGGAACTTTTATAATACGAAAAAGAAGTAATAACGTTGCAGATGAATTAGAAATTCCAGTTATAACAAGTGACATTCTATCAGAAAATCCAGGACTTGAAAGTGCTGGCAGTAAGCAGACAGAAAAAAATATTGTGGACAGAGGAACAAATATTATGAACAATGAAGAGGTTTCAATAGAGGAAGCTATAGGTAATAATTATGAGGAGGGTGAAATGGGTAAAAGAAGCAAAAAAAAAGGTGTTACGCTACTTGCTAGTTTTGTTAGGAAAAAGATTAGTGAAATTATAAGCAAAGGTAATGATAACTTAAACTTAGAAGAGGAATTTAAAAATGTCCTGACGTTTGACAATCGTGATTCTGCACTAGAATACGCGAAAAGTCAAGAAGGTCCCTTTAAGGATAAAGTAGTAGCTTTTTTAACCCTACAAAAAAATAAGAAAGATGGTGCTCAAATCAATGGCAAGCAGTCTGCTAATCCAAGCAATACTGTACTATCTGTTCAACCAACTACACCTGAAACGCCTAATGCTTCTTCAAGTGAGAATAGTTTCCAGCTTGAAGGTGATCAAGATACACAACCACTTTTACTACAGAGTTCTGTGAGTGGTGATGAGCATAGTGGCACTCCTTCAAACCCTAGCAGCGAATATGTTGTAATTCCTTCAGGTTCTGGCAGCAGCTCTCCAATTCAGGATATAGTTAATGAAGAAGAACATGTAGCAACTAAAATAAATAATGAGGAGGTCTCTACGTTCAAAGATAATGACAGTCTGGAAAATATACAACCAGAAACTTCAGATGGTAATGGTGAGCGTGAGCAAAATTCTGCTCAACTAATCAATATGCCTGAGAGTGAAGATCAAGAGCAAACTCCTGTTCAACTTGCTGGGCATGCGTCACAAAAGGATGATAATAAAAAAGATACGCAGCCAAAACCTGCACCAGAACCAATACCAACGTCTTCAGTAGCTAACAAAATCTCTGAACAAGAAGATGATACTCAAACCAATGGCAAGCTGCCTAATAATCCAGGAAATGGAAGTATTACTGCAGCACAAAATACGCAAAAGAGTAAGTGGCCTACCGTAGCTACATGGACGTTCGCAGTAGCTGGAATACTTGCAGGGGCTGCTGCACCGGCTGCATATTTTGCTTTTAGTGTTAGCTTGCTGACAACAGGAATAATAGCAGGTGTTGGAGCTTGTTGTCTGGTTGCCGCTGCAATTATATACTACTGTACACCTAAAAGCCAAGTTGAAAACAACGAGGTTGAAAAATCTTTCAACACGGGGAAAGTACCTACTGCCGTACATGTATAATAAATATAGTAGTTTACCATTTAATAATTTGTTATAATTATGTTAATTATCGGTAAATAAGGACTTGGTAAACTACGAAGAAATATTCTTGAATAAAATAAAAGATATAAAAGATGAGGGGCGCTACCGTGAATTTACGCACTTTGCGTCATTGCCAGGTAGGCTCCCCCACATTATGGACTATGAAAGAAATAGGGAAGTAATCGTCTGGTGCAGTAATAACTACTTAGGAATGTCACAAAACGAGAAAGTTATTGCCGCCATTCAAAGTTCATCAATTGGTGCGGGGGGAACAAGAAATATATCTGGTACAACAAAAGAGGTTGTCGAACTTGAAAAATCCTTAGCTTGTTTGCATAAAAAAGAGGCTGCTTTAACTTTTGCTTGTGGCTACCTTGCTAACCAGACTACACTTAGCACTTTATCGTCTATTATCCCAAATGTAGTAATTTTTTCAGACGAGAAGAACCATTCTTCAATGATAGAAGGCATAAAATCAGGAAAAAGACCAAAACATATATTTAAACACAATGATGTTGATCACTTAGAGCAGTTGTTAAAATCCGTAGACACAAAAACACCAAAGATAATAGCACTTGAATCTGTATATTCAATGGATGGCGATGTAGCGCCGCTTGAAACGATATGCGATCTTGCAGATCAACATAATGCAATCACCTATTTGGATGAGGTGCATGCAGTTGGCATGTATGGTTTACATGGTGGCGGAATTGCAGAAAGAGAAGGCCTGATGGATAGAATAACCGTCATTCAAGGTACACTATCGAAGGCTTTTGGAGTGATGGGTGGGTATATAGCGTCTTCAAAGAGCTTGGTAGATGTAATAAGAAGTTCCGCTCCAGGATTTATTTTCACCACTGCTATGTCGCCTGTTTTAGCAGCGGCAGCAAAGGCAAGCGTTGAACACCTAAAATCGAGCAACATTGAAAGGGAAAAGCAAAAGCAAGTCGTTGAAAAAGTAAAAAACTCACTGAGAAATACAGGAATTAACTTCATTCCAACAGAAACTCATATAATTCCAATAATAATTGGCGACCCAGAGTTATCCAAAGGAGCATCAAAATTATTATTTGATGAGCATGGAATATACGTTCAACATATAAATTATCCAACAGTGCCAAGAGGAACTGAGCGTTTCCGTATTACCCCTACACCTTATCATACTGATGAAATGATGGAACATTTAACAGAATCTCTTGTAAAAGTTTTCGAAAAGTTGTCTATCTCTGTAGCCTGTTTATCCTAATTTAATATCGCCAGCAATAATCAATCCGTTGTCTTCCGTTAGCCTTCCACCGCTTTCTTGCAGAAAAAGTCTACCGAGCAAGGCTTTATATTTGTTAACTCCAGAGTAAACTGCTCCTCTGTGCCTTCCTGCTGCAAGGTACGCAAAGCCTAAAATTGTTGAACCGATGGAGCGTACATTACTATTGCCAGGCAGCAATTTATTTAATAAATTACCACTTACATCTATTAGACCCCCTTCACGGCTTTTCACCCGCATTTTTATATGACGAGATCTAAAGTCCTCAAGAAAAGCACCTTTCTTTTCTTCTGCCCAAAAAGTTTCTCTAAGAGCCGGAGCATCAATTACAGCTGCCACAACTTTATTTTTATGAATGAGACAGACTGATACTGCAAAATAAACCATGCAACTAGAAAAGTTCTCCCTGCCCTCTATAGGCATAATAAACCAAGTATAACCGTTATCTTTTATTTCTTGGTCAGTATCATCTTCGGAAATAAACCCATAGTCTCGTTTGTAGTCGTGCAAGCAATCGTATATGGTTTGCTTGGATTTTGAATAAGTTTTATTAATGAAGTCTGCTGATTTAACATTAGAAATTTGCAATTCATTAAAATCGCGCATAAGCTGCCTGGAAGCACTACGCACAGAATCAAGCATCACATTAATTCGTGGCGATGAGATGGACATCCTTCCTTTTACTCTTTCACTCTTTCATAATAGCTGTCACCTGGAGTATATACTACAATTTTATCCTCTTCTTTTATAAATTGAGGCACGTTAACGCGCATTCCGTTTTCCAAAATTGCAGGCTTATAAGAAGCAGTAGCAGTTTGTCCTTTAATAACAGACTCTGTTTCTTTCACAGCAAGCGTAACATAATCAGGCACATGCGCAGAAATTATTTTGTCTTGATAAGCTACAACTTTAATTTTCATGTTATCCTGTAAATAAATTTTTTTTTCTCCCAATAAGTCCAAATTTATAGTGATTTGCTCGTAATTACTTGGATGCATAAGATTTACAATGTTTCCTTCAGTGAAAAGGTAAACATATTCCTCTTCATCTAAAATTGCCCTTCTGATTGTTGCATCAGAACGAAATCTTTCATAGTGTTTTGCTCCGGTCTTGATATTTTTCATTTCAGCTTGTATGTATGCACCACCTTTACCAGGTTGAGTATGCATAATACCTACAACCCAAAATAATCCGCCGTTATGTTCCAACACCTGACCTGGTCTAATATCGTTAGCTCTTTCTGCCATAATTACATTTTCAGTTTAATCTTACAATTATAAATAGCTTTATATAAATATCAAAGTCTTTATTAGTCAATAAATTCTGGTATATTTAATACTATATACCTCCCCTTTATATTTATATGTGGAAATATCTCTTTAGTGAAAGACAGCATAATACGTTTTTTTGTGCTGATAACTAAAATTTCTAATATATCCCCTGAGCCGAAATTATACACAGATTTTACATAGCCATATAATTCATTACTTTTCAGCCTTACTTCCATATCTACAAGGTCACTTTGGTAAAATTCATCCTCATCATTTAGCTCTGGTAACTTGCTTCTTTCTATATATAGCTTCTTATTCCTTAAAAGCTCTGCTTCATTACGGGAATTTACTCCGCTTATTGTAGCTATTACTAAATTATCACCTATGACGGATACTGAGTCTATTTTATAATTCTCATCACCACTTATTAGCTTACCATATAAGAAGGTATTTTCAGGCTTTTCAGTAAAGGTTTTTACTTTAACAGCTCCTTTAATTCCGTGAGGAGAGGTAATAATTCCTAAGCATACCAGATTGTCGTTCATATTAATGCAAGTATCTAATCAGAAGATTTCTCAGATAAATATTGAGTCAAAATCTCGATGCCTTCATCAATCTCTTTTTCAGTGATAATGAGTGGAGGTAAAATTCTCACAACGTTATCTAATGTTACCCCAACAGTAAGCAAGCCGCGATGACTTAACTCTTCTGCAAACTTTTGATTGTCTGCTTTCACTTTTATTCCAAGCATTAACCCTTTCCCTCTTACTTCCTCTATTATTGGAAATTTACTTGCTAAGTCTTCTAGTTTATTTTTTAAGTATTTACCTCTAATTTCAACATTTTTCAAAAAGCCGGGGCTGAGCAATTCTTCGAGCACAGCATTACCTACTGAGGTTGCAAGCGGATTGCCACCAAAAGTGGAACCGTGCATACCAACTGCCATATATTTAGCAGCCTTTTCAGTTGCAAGACAAGCCCCCAGCGGAAACCCGCCGCCTATTCCCTTTGCAAGAGCACATATATCAGGTTCCACTCCTATATGTTCGTATGCAAATAATTTTCCTGTCCTGCCAGCACCGCATTGCACGCAATCAAAAAATAACAATATGTCATTTTCATCACACAGCTTTCTTAGTTCTTTCATAAAGACTTCATTCATTACTTTGATACCACCTTGCCCTTGTATTGGTTCTATTAATATAACGCCTATACCACTTGAAATTGCTTTCTTTACGCTCTCAATATTGGGCTCGATGTTATCACACCAATCAATGTAGGGATTTAGTAATTCAGAAAATTTCTGTTTATCGTTTGTAGCACAAGTTAAAAAGGTTCTTCCATGAAATGCACCATGGAATGTTAAAATTCTGTGACGATTTTTATTGCCTTTTCCATTTTGATAGATCCTAGCAATCTTAAGCCCACATTCTACTGCCTCTGATCCAGAATTTGAGAAAAATACAGTGTCAGCGAAACTGTTGTTTATTAATTTTTCTGCAAAATTATTGGCAGCAGGTATATTATAGGTATTTGATATATGCCATAATTTTTCTCCTTGCAATTTAAGAGCACTAATTAATCGCGAATTAGTGTGACCTAAGCTACTAACGGCTATTCCGGAGTGAAAATCTACGTAGCGCTCACCATCAACATCATATAGGTAGATACCTTTGCCATGAGAAAAATTTATATTAACAGGAGAATAAACTGGCAAAATAGGAGAAATTGTCATAAAATGTTATATGCTAAATTTTGTTATTAATAACATAAAAACCGTTGTTTCACAATAAGAAGGATATGTATAAGCTAGGTAAATTGGTGTTTTCTGCGTTGAAGAAAAACAAATACACAAAAGTTATTGTATTACTCTCATCGATCTTTATGATTTTATTCAGTGTGATATATTGTAATCATTTACTAAGGAGTAATTTCCTTTCTTCTTACCGTGATTCAAGTGTAAACTTAAAAAGCGTACTGGAAAATGGCATAATAAAAAAATACCATTATTTACTAATAGAAAAGCATCACATTAAATACAAAAATTTTGACTACATAAACCAACTAGTAAAACTACGTGCTGAATTATTACAATCAGTGAGCAAAGTAAAGGATTTCAGCTTAATACTGTATGATAAAAACGGCAGAATAATATTCAGTAATTTTAACACTCAAGATTATGATTATGAACAGTTACTTACAAACGATGAAATTGATAAACTATTAAGTAACCAAGAAATATTTTATACCACAGGAAATACATTAACTTCTATTTTCCCTATATTCCATGAAAATAGCGTTAAACCGTCGTTTTTTTTGAAGATTCTTCGAAACTACAATAATTCTTATGTTATAGCATATGGCCTGTTTTTAACATTTTTGGGCCTATTATTAATAATCTTAATATTGATAATGTTCTATTTGCACTTTTCTAATGCCCAAATGCTAGCCAAGCAACATAAAACTAACATTGAATTACAGCAGATAAAAGAGACATTAGAGCAAGAAAATGCAAACAAGCTAAAGTTTTTTGCAAGCGTTACACATGAATTACGCACACCTCTTAATGCTATTATTGGATTTGCGGAGTTGATCAAAAATAAAACTTTAGGTTCAATGGATAATTCTCAATACAAGGAGTATGCAGACGATATATATAATGCAGGAACACACTTACTTACCTTAATTAATGATGTGCTCGATTTTTCTAAAGCTGAATCAAGTAGTTTAACAGTAGAAAAAGTGAAGTTTAACCTGAACAAAATAATGGATTCATGCGTAAATATGCTATTACCTAAATTAAAAGAAGCCGGGATTAATTTAAAAAAAGAGATGACTAATAAACAATTATTAGTCATTGCAGATCCCAAGAGAATGAAACAAGTTATAATAAATTTATTATCAAACTCAATCAAGTTTACTCCCAAAGATGGTTTAATAAGAATGGTGATAAAAGAAAATATAGAAAAAAACTTATTAACTATTGAGTTTCATGACAATGGAATAGGAATAATGCAGCAGGACATATATAAAGTTATGTCTGTTTTTGGCCAAGCAGATTCGGGGTATAGAAACGAAGGTACGGGCATCGGATTGCCGCTAAGCAAGAAATTAGTAGAGTTAATGGGTGGAACTTTTGACATTAAAAGTGAAGCAAAACTTGGTACTACGATAACATTGAACTTCTTTTATGAAGAACAAACATGTGAAGATTCGATTGATTTTTAATAGGATCTATTTGATATGGCCTTACATCAGACGAAAACCACACTTTATCAAAAGCGGCAAGCCGAGAAGGTAGGCAGAAATTCATTAATAAGCCCCCATCAAGGATCTTATCTGTTAGCTATATATAAAATTTGATACTCTGACTACAATATACTACTATAGACGGAAGTGTTATTAATGGAGCAAGGTATGGAATTAGCAGTAGGAAATGATGCACCCGATTTTAGCTTGCCAGCAGATTCTGGTGAAAATTTATCACTGAGTGAATTTTTTGATAAAAAAAATGTAGTTCTTTATTTTTATCCTAAAGACGATACTCCGGGTTGTACAATGGAGGCAAAAGGCTTTAGAGATAAAATAGATGATTTTTCTTTCCTTGACACAGTGATAATTGGTATATCAAAAGATAGCGTTAGATGTCACACTAACTTCAAAGCAAAATATTCTCTGCCGTTTTATTTAGTTTCTGATGAGAATGCTGAAATGTTGGGAAAATATGGTGTTTGGGTAGAGAAAAGTATGTTTGGCAAAAAGTATATGGGAATAGAACGCACTACTTTTTTAATAGATAAAAAAGGTAAAATAGTGAAGATCTGGAAAAATGTAAAAGTTAGTGGACATGTTGATGAGGTTCTGGAAGAAGTAAAGAGAATATAAACTAAAGAATAGGTTAATGGCTACCCATTGCTACATAAAAAAGCTGAAATTACATAATTTTCGTAGCCACTCAAACTTTGAACTGGATTCAGATGATAGCTCAGTTGTAATAACTGGCAAAAACGGTATTGGTAAAACTAATATACTTGAAGCAATCTCGTTGCTTGCTAAAAGCAATGGAATGAAAAAAGCGAAAGCCAGTGAGATACAAAATAGATTCAGTAATGAAGATTGGGTAGTGCAATATGATTTTTTTAATGGAATGGATTTTAATTCAATTGGTATCGCAAAGAGTTTTGATAAGAAACTAATACAAATTGATGGAAAAACGCAATCGAGTTATTCATCTTTGTATAAGATATCCAATGTAATATGGCTGATTCCACAAATGGACTATGTTCTTCTTAATTCTCCAAGTGACAGATTAAAATTTTTAGACCGTATAGTCTCACTGTTTGAGGAAAATTACACTTGCTGCTACATGAAACACAGAAAAGCTAAACGTGAGCGAAGTAAACTGTTAAGAGAGAACACCTTGGACGAAAATTGGCTCTCTAGTCTTGAAAACATAATGGCCGTTAATGCAGTTAGTATTTTACGTATGCGATCGTCTGTTTTAAAGACACTACAAGGCACAATTGATAACCATTCCAGTGAGTTTTTTCCGAAGGCAAGTTTGAAATTCAGCAGCCAGCTAACTTTGGACGATACTGCAGAATATTTTCAGAATCGTCTAAAGGAAAACAGAGAAAAAGATTCATTGACTGGTAGAGTAACCTTTGGTGTGCATAACGATAATTTTCGGGTTTTTTGTCAAAAAAGAAACGTACCAATAAATCTGTGCTCCACTGGAGAACAAAAGTTATTACTGCTTTCTATTATTTTATCCAGTGTAAAAGCAAGGTGTATTCATTACAATAAGGCACCACTTCTTCTACTTGATGATATAATGTCTCATCTGGATAAACATTACAGAAAGGCGTTAATGGAGGAAGTGTTAAGTATTCAATGTCAAACTTGGATAACTGATGTAAATCAAGATAATTTCAATAGCTATCTTTATTCTTTCAAGTTTTTTGAATTATCAAATGAATAGTACCTCTTTCAAAGCTCATACAGGCAACTCCCAATTGTAAATTCCGGCAATTAAACCTCAAGCCAGAACATTTCTGTTTTTTTTACTTTAAATTAAATGCAAAAGTTACTTTACAAACTTCGCCAGTCCCCTTATCATGAAACTGAAGCTATTTATTTATCTTCGCAATCTCTGCGGTGGATTAATGACAAAAAACTTAATGTATTTGGCGTAAATCATGCTTAATTTTTGCACTATGTGCACCTCATGTCTTTATGAAACTTCTAGGTTTCTACCTATATAAGCTGAAACGCGCTTACAAAGCGTTTAAGACAGCAAAAAACGTCAAATTGACAAGGGAGAATTTGAATGCTAGCCACCCTAGGGTTTCTTTGCCTTTTTTTCTGTTTAGTAAATTTCTTAACGTTTATAATTTAGATTAGTTGCGGCTTAAAAGCGGCTGAGTCACGGTTATTAAGCGTTTAGAATAAAAAAACGCCAATATTTTAAAGCGGATAATAACCCCAGGGCTTCTTTTGCCTTTTTTTTCGCTTGGTAAATTTTTTAATACTTAGATTAGTTGCAATTTAAGAGACCAGAAATGGTCAGTGCTTGGCACTGGAATAACGTCCTCCTTTGTTATCCCAGTGCCCAGACACTGGGGTCCAGGAAACTTAATTGCAAGTAACGCATTGGATTTGGTGAGTATGGGTTTTATGTTATAGAATGAAACACTTTTGGTGAATTTGTAAAGAAAACTGGATCCCAGTGTTTGGGCACTGGGATGACAAGGTATAAACCTTATCGTCATGCCGCCGCGAACCGTCATACCGCGATTCATTCGCGGTATCTCAGCCGCTAACAAGAGATCCCGCTAACAAGTAGCGGGATGACGGTTGTCGTTCAGCCACAAACATTAAGAAATTTACCAAACGAAAAAAAGGCAAAAGAAGCCCTGGGGTTATTATCCGCTTTAAAATATTGG
>NZ_JAPQLK010000080.1:0-8066 GCF_028981785.1 Wolbachia endosymbiont of Drosophila leontia | reverse complement strand
GGCTAAAATTCAAGAATTTCAATGCTTTAGCTATTTTCAATAGAATTAAATTTATTAATGTAAATAATAAATTACTATTCTTAAATTTGATCAGATTGATTGCAAAAAAACAAGATTTTCAATAGGTTACTTATAATCCTAACTATAGTTAGCCTTTCATAAGTAGCGATGCAACAAAGCCGTCTGGGATCCAGATTGGGCACTAAGTTGGTAAACACGAAAGCGCTTTACAACGTTTTTGATGGAACTGTGCAAAAGGACTGGATACCAGTGTCAGCTACTTGCATGACACCCATTTGTTCCTATAGTTGCTTTTCTCGTCTACCTTATTTTGCCACTCATCTGAACAGATACCCATTTTGGAGGGATACCAATAATAGTTGTGAGCGGTACAAGTTTAGTCCATATACCTTCCAAGCATAACACGCTCACGAAACTTTAATGCGATAGCTTGGTTTCTACTGAAAGACAGCATTGTGCCAAGTGCGATGCTCGAAGATAAAAGAGAAGAACCACCATAGCTAAGTAACGGCAGGGTTATGCCGGTGGTAGGAAAAACACTCAATGTTACCCCTATGTTTATTATGAATTGTGTGATGAATTGCATTGAGATACCGAGAATCACTAACAGATTAAATAATTCATTTTCCCTATATGCAACGTAAAGCAAGCGGGCGGAAATGATACCAAATAACATCAATGTGGCTAAGCACGTAATCAAACCAAATTCTTCTGCTAAAACAGAAAACACAAAATCTGTATGACAATCAGGAAGAGAGGCTTTTACGCTACCTTCACCAGGTCCAACTCCAGTTAATTGACCTCTTTTGAATGCTTCTAATGATTTTGTGACTTGAAAGTTATCGCGTTGCGTAAAAAAGACAAAATTGTAAATCCTTTGCTTTATATGTGGGAGGCATAAGTAAGCTATTGTAGTTCCAGTTGTGGCCATTCCTATTATGCATAGAAAGTATAAAAGTGGTATACATGCAATAAACATTTGACCAATAAAAGAATATGTTAAAAGCATAGACATACTGAAATCAGGTTGCAAAAGTAACAACACAAAAACTAACAGAAATATTATGATTGATATGTGTATTTTAAACTTCATTTCGCTGGCCAAGATACTAGCTATAACAACAGAAAAAAATGGCCTTACGAACTCAGATGGTTGAACTGAAATTTTGACAATATGTAACCATCGTTTCGCACCTTTTACCTCTATACCAAGTATTATCGCAGTTGCTACTAGAATAGTAAATAAAGCGAAACCTGCGAATGAGAGGTTAAGTATAGTTCTTGTGTTGAGAAAAGAAAATGTCACCAAGGTAATTAGTGACAGGACTATATAAATTGTGTGACGCCGTATAAAATAATCTTGTGGTAAAGAAAGACGCTGCGCAATTACAGGGCTTGCTGAATAAACAAGAATGAAGCTTATAGTGAGCAAAAAAAACACTGGAAGGATGAGATAATAATCCAGCGTTCTATACCAGAGTTTAATATTCATTTTGTTCCAATGTGTAATGCCACTATTCCATAGCTCATATTATGAAACTCAACATTCTTAAAGCCTACCTCTTCAATTTCCATTTTAAAATCAGCCTGAGTTGGAAATTCTCTGATGCTCTTCACTAAATATTCATAAGAACTCTTGTCTTTAGCAACTATGCTGCCAATTTTAGGAATTACTTTAAACGAATATAAGTCATAAAGTTTGGTAAATATCTCATTTTGATAGTGCATAGGGGCAAATTCTAAGCAGATAAATTTCCCATGTGGTTTTAACACCCTGTGCGCCTCATTTAAAGCCTTCTTGCGGTCAGAAACATTTCGAATGCCAAAAGCTATTGTGCAATAATCAAATTCGGAGTCTTCAAATGGTAAACTTTCTGCACTTGCACATACCCAATCAAAATTAATTTGGTTTGAATTTATAGCTTTATCACGTCCTCTGTTTAGCATGTTTTGATTTATATCGCATACTGTAACCTTAGCACTTGGCTCTTTTCTTACTATTCTTATTGCTATATCTCCAGTTCCTCCAGCAACATCTAAAACCTTAGAGTTTTTTGTAAAATGCACACTATTTACCATCTTATCTTTCCATAATCTGTGCATTCCGAGGCTCATTATATCATTCATGGTGTCGTAGCGACTTGCCACGGAATCGAATACCTCTTTAACTAATTGTGATTTCTTCTTGATTTTTATAGTAGACATTACGTAAAGTCGCTCAACTCCTTTATAATTAGTAAAAATTAATTTGAATTAACACAAATGTCAACGACAGGCCTTGAGCCTGTTAAAATCTTCTTCAGCGTGGTATGATGACCTAGTCAGTGGGCTTGATGCAACCACTAAGAAACCTTTGGAGTAAGCAATATATTTATAATGCTCAAACTCTTCTGGGGTAACATACCTATCAAGTTTTGCATGTTTTGGAGTTGGTTGTAGATATTGACCAATTGTAATAAAATCAACCTCAGCACTGCGCAAATCGTCCATAACCTGAAGTATTTCCTCTTTTGTTTCTCCAAGACCAACCATAAGCCCTGACTTTGTGAAAACTTTAGGATTAATCTGCTTTACCATCTTCAACAAATATAGTGAATGAAAATAGCGAGCTCGTGGTCTTATTTTTGCATACAATCTCGGCACTGTTTCAATATTGTGGTTATAGACATCAGGTGATGCAACAGCAATTGCTTCAAATGCTCCTTTCTTATTTAAAAAATCAGGAGTTAAAATCTCTATTGTTGTTTCTGAAGTTATCTTTCTAATTTCTTCTATGCACTGTATAAACTGATTTGCGCCACCATCTGGTAAATCATCACGATCAACAGAAGTAATGACAACATGTTTTAAGTTTAACTTTTTAATTGCTTTTGCTAAATTTTCTGGTTCATGAGGGTCTAGTTTATCAGGAATGCCAGTTGCAACGCCGCAAAATGCACAAGCACGAGTGCAAACAGAACCGAGAATCATCACAGTAGCATGACGTTTATTCCAACATTCACCAATATTTGGACATGCAGCTTCTTCACATACCGTATGTAAGTTATGCAGTTTAACGATGTTCAAGGTTTCATTGAATACTTCACCGGTCGGAGCTTTTGCTCTAAGCCATGGAGGCTTACTATGCATCTGAAACGGCTAACTCTACCTCTTGCTTTACTAAAACTTTTTTCAACTTTCTTTTTATCTTCTGCGCTTTCTCACTTAGTTTAATCGTTCTTGTGTTGAGCAAAAAAGCATCCAAATCACCTTTGTAATCTATAGTTCTCAAAGTTCTTGTTGCTACACGAAATCTAAACTTTTTACTCAATATATCACTTGTCAACGTAACCTTATGTAAATTTAAAAGAAAGGTACGCTTTGTTTTACGATTTGAATGTGATACCTTACTACCAAAAGATTTTTTTCTATTTGTTAATTCACAAACTCTACTCACTTCAATATACCAAATTATTCTATGTACTTAGATTACCTTATATAGTCAAATAGTCAATACTCTCTTGCTTAATTTTTATACCATATACTGCTTTATAGCCAAAAAATATCGTAATTTTTTCTATTATAAGAGAAATCACATGCTGAATTTCCAATGCTTTACTGCCATTTGTTACTACCAGATGCAACACACCAGAATTTATATTCTGTGCATATGAGATCTTTTTTGGTTTTGTACACTCTGCTATTTCTTTCCCTACTATATTTTGCCAGTTTAAAATCAGACGTATTTCATTTTTGCTAATCTTATTTTTCATGCATTTTAATGCATAATTTTCAATTATAGACTTTAATTTTTTTGGACCGCTACGTTTGAGCATTTTTCTGTTTTTTTAGTAGGTAGATAATATAAAAGTATACATATAACTTGAGATTTTGTCATTACTGCTACATGTTTGTGAGATACCGTGACGGTACGACCATAATCGTCACTCCGCAACGCATATTGCATAGTCGTCATTCCGCGGCGTGTTCGCGGAATCTAGCTCTGGTCACGCTACTTAGATGACAACCTTCTAACTGCTTTACAAAGGCTCTACCCTCTGGCCTCACACCGTAAAAGCAGTATTTTTATGCAAAACTTATCTCAACGTAGCACTTGCCAAGATCGTTCCATTTACCAAATTTTGTGCTGTCATCTTTGCCTCATAATTAACCTTATAGCTGTTTTAATTGTAATTAGTTAAATTATTATTAACTTGCCAGGCTAGATCCAAAAAATAGCATAATCAATATGCAAATTGTAATAGAAATCACGTTTGCGTATGGTTCATTGCTATGCGGTTAATCTTTCCTCAATCCAAGCTGCTTGAATAGCTTCGAGTATTTTTTCATTACAGCGTTTTTCATCATCATCAAATTCCTCTAAACTCAAGACCTTTTTTTTAAGCTCAGTGAATCTGATACTAATTATATTCTCATTTGGAAATTTTTCCTCCAGAGCTTCCACAATATCTTCTATATCAAGCCATTTCATACTTTTTTGTATTTATCTGCTAAGTTAAATTGGTGCCCATGGGGAGACTTGAACTCCCAAGGTCGCAAAACCCACGGATTTTAAGTCCGCTGCGTCTACCGATTCCGCCACACGGGCTTTTTTTATCTATCTAGAGTAAAACTCTACTACTAAATTGACTTCCATGTCTGCTGAATAAGGAACCTCAGAATATTGAGGTGACCTCAAATACTTCACTGAATGCTCTTTACTATCTGCTTCTAAATAATCCGGAGCCTTGCGCTCTTGTTTTTGTTCAGCCTCTACTACTACAGGGATTTTTGCTGCCCTTTCTCTTATTTTTATTATATCACCTGGCTTCACTCGATAACTCGATATGTTAACCACCTTATCATTAACTGTAACGTGCTTGTGAGATATGAGCTGCTTTGCTGAGTAAATCGTTGGAACAAGACCAGAGTGGTATAAAACAGAACTTAATCTCGATTCTAAGATACCGATAAAATTATCAGCCGTATAACCCTTTCTGTTATAAGCATCTAAAAATGTACGTCTGAGCTGCTTACTTGAAATCGCATAGTAAAACTTAAATTTCTTATGCGCAGCAAACTGCTTACCAAAGTCGGATAACTTCTTGAATCCAAGAACACCACGCTGACCTGGAGGGTATTTCCTTTTGTTTACTGGGTCTTTAGCCCTACCCCATAAATTTACACCAAGTCTACGGCTAATCCTATACTTTCTAGTGATAACAGTTGTCATATAAAAACTCTCACGATTTAACTTTAGATTATTAAGGATTTTAGCACTCAGTGTCAACTTGTTTTTGCTGATATAATCTTTTATACTTCATTTTTAAGTTTTTCTATTAACACATGAATCATTCACATTTAAAATCTATGGCAAACGCCATCCGTTTTTTATCAATTGATGCAGTACAAAAAGCAAACTCTGGACACCCAGGTATGCCACTTGGCATGGCAGATGTTGCAACTGTTTTGTTTGCTAAATATCTGAATCATAATCCTGATGATTCTAAATGGTTCAATAGAGATCGCTTTGTTTTATCAAACGGCCATGGGTCAATGTTACTATATTCAATATTATATTTGACGGGTTATATTAGCATAGATGAGCTAAAAAACTTCAGGCAAATGGGATCCAAGACCCCAGGTCATCCAGAGTTCGGCTTGACTTCCGGGGTAGAGGCAACAACAGGCCCGCTCGGTCAGGGGTTTGCCGCTGCTGTCGGCATGGCACTTGCTGAATCAATCCTTAAAAAGCAATTCAGAATCAATCACTACACTTACGTGATGCTAGGGGATGGCTGTCTTATGGAAGGAATAAGCCATGAGGTAGCATCACTTGCTGGGCATCTTAAATTGAATAAGCTCATAGCTCTTTTTGATGATAATGATATCTCTATAGATGGCGCTACTTGCCTTTCCTGCTCTGATGATGTAGAGAAACGCTTCTTAGCGTATGGATGGAATGTTGACAAAATTGATGGCCACGATTTTGATGCCATATCCTTTGCAATAGAGCAAGCAAAAAAGTCTGGTAAACCTACAATGATCTGCTGCAAAACTATTATCGGAAAATTTTCAAGCCGTGCTGGCACATCCTCTGCTCACGGTGGTGCCTTTTCGGAGGAAGACATAAAACAGATGAGAGAGAAATTAAACTGGAATTATGAACCATTCCATGTACCAGAAGATGTGAAAAATGCCTGGAAGAAAACTGTTGAGAGAGCAAAACAAAACTACACGATGTCATTCCAGCGCGTGACCAGGAAAGAAGAAAAAGAATGGATCCCAGTGTCAAGCACTGGGATGACAAGAGAGAGTACTGGGATGACAGAAGAGAATGCTGGGATGACAGGGTATCATGCAGAACTTCAAAGACGGTTAGATAAACATCTACCAGATAATATCGCTGGTGTTTTAGCTGACCTGAAGAAACAAATATGTGAGCTAATGCCAAACGAAGCTACTCGATCTTCTTTCGGCAGAGTAATGGAATTTTTAACTGAGTCTATGCCGGAATTAATCGGCGGTTCTGCTGATCTTACTGGGTCAAATTGCACTAAATATAAGCACATGCAGGTAATAAATAGCAATAATTATAGTGGCTCTTATGTCCACTATGGAGTGAGAGAGCACGCTATGGCAGCATGTATGAATGGTATGGCACTTCACGGCGCGATTCTTCCTTATGGCGGCACTTTTTTGGTATTTTCCGACTATTGTCGTCCTGCTATACGTCTTTCAGCTCTGATGAAGCAGCAGGTTATGTATGTCATGACTCACGACTCAATTGGAGTGGGAGAAGATGGCCCAACTCATCAGCCAATAGAGCATTTAGCCTCTTTGCGTGCTATACCAAATCTATATGTTTTTAGGCCAGCCGATGCAGTTGAAACTCTGGAGTGTGTTAGCATTGCACTCGAAAAGAAAGAATCTCCAGCACTGTTTGCGCTCTCAAGGCAAAACGTAAGTTACATGCGCAAGTTCTACTCTGATATCGATCAATCTGCTAATTTATCAAAGTTTGGTGCATATATTTTGTGTGAATGCTCAAAAGAATTAAAAGTGACGATATTTGCTACGGGGTCCGAGGTTGAAATTGCAGTTGAAGCAAGGGAGAAATTGCAGGAAAAGGGTATAGGTATAAGGATTGTTTCTATGCCATGCTGGAGGCTTTTTGACGAGCAAAGCGATGAATATAAAGCGGCAATATTAAATAGTGACAGCATTAAAGTTGCAATTGAAGCCGGAAGTGAAATGGGTTGGCATAAATACATAGGTTCAAACGGTATATTTATTGGCATGAAAAGCTTCGGAGAATCAGCACCTTATAAAACACTCTATGAGCATTTTAATATCAGTGCTGATCACGTAGTAAAATGTGTGTGTGAGAAACTGGTTTATATTCAGTAGACCTCTTGCGTTACTCTATAACCCCATCATGGCTTTTCATTGCATCATAATTATTGTTATTTTCTTTGTCTAATGGATTGGATGTGGGTAAGGGAATATCAGATTCATCAGTCTTTTTTACGTTTGATGGTTTAAGTAAAGAAACATCAGCATCGGTTTGTGATGTAGATTCATCAGTGTCAGACCCAAACAACCATGAAAAAAAACCACCAAAAAATGATGCAACTAATGAAAAAGGCTTCATAAGTATACTAAACAAACTACCAAAAAAAGAGCCCGGCTGTTCTTCTGTTTGTGCAGGTTCTGTGGGAGCAACAGGATTTACACCTTTGTCTTGTACATCAGCTCCTTTTTCTCCATTGATGTCTTGCTCTCTCTGTGATTGATTTGAATCCTCCTCTTCCTCTTGACCCCCTTCACTATCTGTCGATGATCCACCCGCTGAACCATCATCAGATTTTTCTGCTGGTTGCAATAGAGTTTTTATTTCTTCGTTAGTAGTTAAATCTAAGAACCTGTTAAGGATCTCGAAAATATGAGGTAAAATAAGCATAGTTAAGAAAGAGGTGTATCTATGCAAAAAAGCTATCCAAGCGATATAAGTAAAGAACAATTTGAAAAAATTAGACCAATACTGGAGAGTAGCAGAAAGAAAA